>MGOH01000083.1:4136-4971 GCA_001795315.1 Chloroflexi bacterium RBG_19FT_COMBO_48_23 | reverse complement strand
CCATTACCGGTGAAAATTTCGACCAGGCCTCTGGTTGAAGCCTCAGCAGGAAAGGTCTCGGCTGATTCCCTGGCCACCTCACGGGCAGTTTAACAAAAAGCCAGATACAGTGTCAAACGAACAGAACGTAATAATTGACATCCTAAGCCCAAAGTAGCTGCGAGGCTAAAGCCTCGCCACTACATTTTTAAATTTGCTCAAGTCAAGATTGACATCTTAAGCCTTAACTGTATAATAATCTGGTTGTCCCATCATTCTGAAATTTGCGCACCAGATTTCGCTTGAGGAGGTAAATCATGACTGGCGGTTACATTGGGAAAATCCTCTTCGTTGACCTGACTCAAAGAAAGATTGTGGAGGAGTTTGCGGTAGATGACTTGTATCAAAATTTCCTCGGCGGCTACGGCGTCGGCGCCAGGATATTGTTCAGCCGGCAGAAAGCAAAGGTTGACCCACTGGGACCGGATGCCATGCTGGGATTCGTTACCGGCGTTCTTACAGGCACTCCCGCCCTTTTCGGCTC
Source organism: Chloroflexi bacterium RBG_19FT_COMBO_48_23 (assembly GCA_001795315.1). The sequence continues at coordinate 4,448 of MGOH01000083.1, read as the reverse complement.
GAGATATGTGGTAGTTGGCAAATCGCCTCTGACCGGAACGTGGGGAGACGCCAACTCCGGCGGTGACTTTGGTCCACATCTGAAATTCACCGGCCATGACGCCGTTTTCTTCTCAGGTATATCACCAACACCGGTTTACCTCTTCATCGACAATGGCAAAGCCGAGCTGAGAAAGGCAGATAAGCTGTGGGGCAAGGACACCTGGGAAACAGAATCGCTACTCAAGGATGAGCTTGGCAAAGATGTCCGAGTTGCCTGCATCGGCCCGACAGGAGAAAGCCTGTCCCTCATCTCCTGCATTATCAACAACAA
>MGOH01000083.1:0-4113 GCA_001795315.1 Chloroflexi bacterium RBG_19FT_COMBO_48_23 | reverse complement strand
GGCTGGGGGCAGTGATGGGGTCGAAGAAGCTCAAGGCAGTAGTTGTAAGGGGAAATCAAAAAGTCCCTGTTGCCCGTGAGCCGGAGCTAAAGGAGGCGAGAACAAAACACCTTGGTCAGCTAGGGGGCGCCGTTGAAGCGTTCCGCAAGTTCGGCACCTGTGCCGGCATGAATCCATTAGTCCAGGCCGGTGACACCCCGGTTAAGAACTGGAAGGGGACAGCGTTAGACTTCACCAGTGCTGCTGCCATCAGCGACCAGAATGTGATCAACCTGCAGGAGCGCAAATACGGCTGCTGGCAGTGTCCTGTTGCCTGCGGCGGCCACATGAAGCCAGGCACAGGGCAGTACAACTACCCCGCGGAAGTGCATAAGCCAGAGTACGAAACACTGGCAGCCTTCGGTTCCATGTGCCTGAACGACAACCTCGAGTCAATAATAAAGGCCAACGATATCTGCAATCGCTACGGTCTGGATACCATTTCTGCCGGGGTCACTATGGCATTTGCCATAGACTGCTACGAGAATGGATTAATAAGCAAAAAGGACACCGATGGCATCGAACTTACATGGGGCAACCACAAAGCCATCGTAGATATGACAGAGAAGCTGGCAAAGAGAGAAGGTTTTGGGAAGGTGCTCGCCGACGGCGTCAAGCGGGCAGCACAACAGATAGGCAAAGGGGCCGAAGAGTTGGCCATCCACATACACGGACAAGAAGTACCAATGCACGACCCGAAACGCTTCCTGAACTATGCTACCTCTTACCTTGATACCACACCAGCCCGTCATACACAGGGTAACTACAGCACCAGGCCAGCCACCGGTCTGGAATTTCCTGCTTACGACCGCAAGGCTACTGCCGGCCGCGGCCAGGCAAACAAGATGGGCAGTGACCTGATGCACATGATAAGCTGTGCCGGCCTATGCCAGTTCGGTCTGGGTTTCATGGATGCCAGCGCCCTCACTGACTTCATAAACCTGACCACAGGATGGAACTGCAGCATAGATGACCTGTTGAAAACAGGAGACAGGGTTGCCAACATGCGGCAGGCATTTAATGTCCGAGAGGGTATAGGCATGGTTGACTTCAAAGTCCCCGGCAGGCTTTCCGGCAATCCGCCACCGGAAGCCGGACCCACCGCCGGAAGGAGTGTGGATATCGCCACCTTGCGCAACGATTACCTCGCCGCCCGTGACTGGGACACCAACACAGGCAAGCCCAGCAAAAAGAAACTGCTTGAGCTCGGTCTGGATGACGTGGCTGAGACACTCTGGGATTAAAATTGAATTTGTCCATAATTTAGGATTTACCTCCCTCTCTGCTGACAGGACAAGCCAGGATGGAGACTGGATTTGACATTCAGCTATCTAATCTGGTAAATTATCTTTTGCTTTGAAAATGACGCAAACTTACGCTATAGTCGAAACCGGCGGCAAGCAATACAAAGTAGCCCCGGGCCAGAAAGTCGATGTTGACCGCCTCGCAATCGCCGAGGGGGAAGATATCGAGCTCTCAAGGGTGCTGCTTATCGCCGATGGAAAAGACACCATCATCGGCAGCCCGACCATCGACGGCGCCAAAGTAACCGCCACCTGCCTCGGTGAAGAAAAAGGCGACAAGGTTATAGTTTTTAAGTATAAACCAAAGGTGCGCTATCGCCGGAAGACAGGACATCGACAGATTTATTCCAAACTTGAAATCAGGGAAATCGTTAAACCAGGCGAGGAGGCAGCGCCAAAGACAACTCGAAAGAAAAAGGCGGCCACCGGAGGTAAAAGCTAGTGGCGCATAAGAAAGGCGGGGGCAGCACACGCTACGGACGTGACAGCCAGGCAAAAAGGCTGGGTGTGAAAAGATACGCCGGCCAGCAGGTTAATGCTGGCACCATACTTGTAAGGCAACGAGGAACTCGCATTCACCCGGGCAACAATGTCGGCATGGGTAGAGATCACACTTTGTTTGCCCTAATCAATGGCACCGTCAAATACGAACCGGCAACTAAGGACCGGAAAAAAGTTAGCGTTTATGGCGAGCAAACGAAATGAAGGCTAAAATACATCCCGAATATCACAAAGATGCTCAGGTAATCTGCTCCTGTGGCAATACCTTCACTACCGGCTCCACCAGGAAGACGCTGAAAGTGGAGCTATGCAGCAAATGCCATCCCTTCTTCACCGGCGAACAGAAGATAGTTGACACCGCCGGCAGGGTGGAACGCTTCAAACGCCGCTACAAGCTTAACGAATAAAGCCCTTCCGTCATCGCGAGACACGCGGCAATCTGCGCCTCTCTGTCCCGTCATTGTGAAGAGTGACAGCAACGTAGCAATCTCTCTAAATGACATTCCAACTTGAGATTTGGCAATATGGGCAAAATGGATAAAATGGCAGCCGAGAAACCTTTCTACTACGGTGGACAGGCAGTAATAGAAGGCGTAATGATGCGAGGGCGGGAAAATATAGCTGTCGCCGTTCGCCGACCTGATGGTGAGATAGATGTAACCAGCCGACCTCTTGCCAATCTATACAAAGGCCGCTTCAGGAACTTGCCCCTGATTAGAGGCATAATCGTACTCATCGAAACTCTAGCCATCGGGATTCAATCCCTGCTTCACTCCGCCCAGGTTGCCGCAGCCGAGGAAGACGAAAAAGGCATACCTCCATCAATGTTATGGGGAAGCGTGGTTATCGCCGTTGTCTTCGCCGTAGGCCTATTCTTTATCTTACCGCTACTTCTCACCCGGTACCTCATTGACCCACACATCACCTCAGCCCTGGTTAGCAACATTATCGAGGGCATCTTACGCATAGGCATCTTCATCGCCTATCTGAAAGCCATAAGCCTGATGCCAGATTTGAAAAGGGTCTTCGCTTATCATGGTGCCGAACACAAGGTGGTAAACGCCTACGAATCCGGTATGCCACTGGAGCTGGACTACGTCAAAAACTACTCTACCTCACACACCCGCTGCGGCACCAGCTTCCTGCTGGCAGTTATGGTAATCGCTATTTTCGTCTTCGCCATGCTCGGTCGTCCGCCCCTGTGGATAAGCATACTGTCCCGTATTGTCCTCATCCCTGTCATCGCCGCCATCGGCTATGAATTTGTCCGTTTCGGTGCCGCCCATAGTCAGAACCGTTTTGTGCGTGGTCTACTCGCTCCAGGCCTTCTGCTACAAACCATGACCACTGGAGAACCAGACGACAGACAATTGGAAACAGCAATATCAGCACTGAAAAAAGTAATCGAAGCCGATAGTGGCCAGTCGCCAATTTCCAACAATCAGGCTTAGTCGATATCTTCCCTATCGAACTTCTGGAAGAAACAGCTCTGGTTGCCGGTATGACATACCGGGCCGGCTGGCTTAGCCCGAATCAGGATAGCATCGCTGTCACAGTCCTTCGCCATGGACTGCACTTTCAAAATATTGCCGGAGGTAGCACCTTTGTGCCATAACTCCTGTCGACTGCGACTGTAGAACCAGACCTCTCCACTATCCAGGGTCCGCCGCAGAGCTTCCTCGTCAGCATAGCCCAGCATCAGCACATCGCCGTTATCGGCATCCTGAATTATGACCGGAATTAAACCTTTATCATCGAATTTCAACATAATACACCACCTTATTCATTATCCAGCATCGGACAGGTCTGAAGACCTGTCCCTACATTCTCTCCTGTAGGGACAGACCTTTAGGTCTGTCCGCCTAACGTTAACAAAACCTCATAACCCCAAAGCCAGAGCCTCTCTCAAATTCACATCTCCGGTATAAAGCGCCCTGCCCAAAATAGCCCCCTCTACCCCCACTTCCCTGAGCTTCCTTAGATGGTCTAATGCCGAGATACCACCAGCAGCAATTATAGGCAGGTTCACACCTTTCACCATATCGGTTATGGATTCAAAATCGGGCTCGGTCAATGTGCCATCGCGTTTTATATCGGTATAAATAATACGCCTTACTCCAACATCTGCCATACTTCGACCCAGCTCTAAAGCCGTAATCTCAGTGCCCTTGTGCCAGCCGTGAGTAGCTACACGCCCATCTCTGGCATCAATGCCAACGATTATGGCATCAGCATACTTCTGGCATAGTCTCTTCACCATCCCTGGATT
>MGOH01000082.1 GCA_001795315.1 Chloroflexi bacterium RBG_19FT_COMBO_48_23 | reverse complement strand
ATGCCACCGGCTGAGTTGCCTATGATTAAATATTCAGTTCTAATTGCTTTACGATTTCCCATGTTGTCCTTCCTTGCCAAGTGCCATTTCTAGAAAGTTAGAGTACATCCTTAAACCCCATTTGCCGCTTTTCTCGGGGTGGAACTGGGTTGCTATCAGATTGTTCCTGATGACCATGCAGCACATGGTTGCTCCATAATCCGTGGTGCCGGCTACAGCTGACATATCCTCCGGCTCAACATAGTAGCTGTGAACGAAATAAAAATTGGCTTCATCAGGTATGCCATTAAAGATTGGATGTTTCACCTGTTGCTTGACCTGGTTCCAGCCCATATGAGGAACTTTGAGCCCCTGAGGTAATCTCTTTACAGTGCCGGGTACTATATCCAGGCATTTATGAAAGTCACCTTCCTCGGTGCTGGAAAAAAGAAGCTGTAATCCGACGCAAACGGCGAACAATGGCCGATTCTCATTTATTACCTGTCGAATCGCATCTGCCATACCTATAACCTCCAGCTTTTCCATGGCGTCACCGGCAGCGCCGACTCCCGGCAGGATAACTGCTGCGGAGCTGAGCACGTCGTCCGGTCTATCGGTAATATTCGGTTGATATCCTAGCTTTGCAATTGCATTGGCAACGCTACCCAGATTTCCTGCACCGTAATCGATTATGGCAATCATTTCACCCGTTTACTCCTGCAGTATCGACCGCTAATTTCTCAGCTTTGCTATCTTCTACCAATACAAGCGCCTCATTCGGACAATTAGACACACAGGCCGGCACATCACTTCCCGGACACAGGTCGCACTTTGCCACGACCTTTCTATCCCCATCCCGGACGAGGGCTCCGTTAGGACAGGCTACTATACATGTCCAACAGCCTATACACTTTTCAGTATCAACAGCTATGGCTCCAGTGGCTTCATCTCTATGCATAGCACCGGTGAGGCACGAGTAAACACACCAGGGTTCATCGCAGTGCCGGCACTGAAGAGAAAAAGACACCTCCCCATTTCTCTCTACGCGGATACGCGGCAATGGTCGGGGAGACTCCCTCTTAAATGCTTTAAGGATGTCATGTGTCTTGGAATGCTCGGCCTGACAGTAGACCCGGCAAAGCCCACAGCCCATGCAAGCCTCTTCTTTTACGTAAATCTTCTTCATTTCGTTCCTCTTAGCATATGGTATACGGCAACCGCTTGCCGTATACCATATTAACATAGCCTCATTTATCTTGTCAAGGGGCTGGTGCACGATTTGTGGAGAAATATTTTGAATCTCGGTGTAGAAGTATCGTTTATTTTCTTAGTTCGGAAGGGCTAGTACGGGTTTTAATATTTGGAAGGTGATGTCTACAAATAAGATAAAACAGGATATCAGATTCAGGTTACCGCCGACCTTGTCGGTGCTATTACAACGTGGCTGCCCTGTATTTTTTGCTCCAGGTCAGTTTTAATAGAGTCAATTATTTGCTGAACTTCTGACATCTTGCGCTCGTCTTCAAATTCCAGAAATATTTCAATATAAACATTGCCGCCTGTTCTCCTTGAGCGTATGCCATGCAAAGCCTCATATTCATTAAAATGAGAAGCTAATTCACGCAATATGACCAGCTGCAGTGATTCCTCTAGAGCACGGTCTAATAAATCATACATTGACTGTGAGCTAACGCTGTATATCGAATAAGCTAGGAACATAGATACTATGATGGAACCAACGGGGTCGATGTATAAAGACCAGCCGTGGTTTCGAAAGACCACGCTAAGCAGTAGCGATAAAATGACTACTCCGGTGGTTATGGTTTTCGACCTGTATAAACGCCACAGAGATTCCATCACTGGAGAATGTTCTTTCTTTGCCAGATGATAGTCATGATTCCACATCGCTATACTGCAAATGAGAGCGATGACAGAAAAAACGAGGCCGATATCCACCCCTACGGGATGCATCTCAATACGCGTCTGAAAGCGTTCCACGGTGTGATATAGTATTAAGAAGAATGAGACTATCATAACTACGGCAACTATCAACCCTGAAAAATTCTCTAGCTTGCCGTAGCCGTAATTGTAGCCTTCCGTCTTTCCCACGCGGACCTTTCTCAAGCTTAGCCATGAAAGTAAAACGGCTATAGTGAGACCGGCGTTTTTCAATACCTCAGAAAGAATAGCTGTGGAATTTGCAGAGAGGGCGGCAAAAAGTCCGGTTACTAAGCCGAATAAGCCCAAAATAACCCCGAGTAGTATAGACCGTTCCTTTTGCTGTGAAAGGCTGGGTTTAATCGGCTTTTCCCTTTTCATTTTTCCAGTAATGTGGCGGTGAGGATTAATGTTACAGTTGCCTTTAATAATACCAGATTTCACTATGATAGGCTTCACAATTATCAATTGGTTTAACGTGTGCTATACTTTACGGCAGGAGATAACCGAACCAAAAGATACCCATAAGCGTTCGAATCGACGAAACTCAAAAACTAGGAGGCAACAGGATGGAGATCGTAGAGAAGAAACTTGGGAGCGTGAACGTGCTATCGCTATCGGGCAGGCTGGATGCCTACTGTGCAACCGAGGTAGAGAAGAAGATGGACTCATTAATTGAGGCTGGTCAACCTTGCCTGGTAATTGACCTTGAGAAGTTGGAGTATATCAGTAGTTCAGGCCTTAGAGTCTTTTTGGCAGCGCTTAAGAAAACAAGAAAACAGCAAGGGGATATCAAGCTGGCCTGCATGAAACCTTTTATAAAGGAAGTGTTTGACATCGCTGGATTTAGCCAGCTTTTTAATATATTTGATACCCAGGAGGCCGCTGTTAGTGGTTTTAGCGAGGCGTAGGTGGGTATTGTCACGGCTGGCATATTTCGAACCATCTTGAAGGTTAGAAATTGGGCTACATCTTTTCCTCTTTCAAGTTTCTCCTGGCATCTCTGTTCGATATCGCAAATAAGCAGGATTGCATTAAACACAAGTTAGCCAAGCGTTAAGGGAGTGCGGCTTTTACGGCCGACGGGCATATTCAGAGGAGTGCTGATTAATATTGTAAGGGCAGCCTCATGGATAATATTCAAGAAGAACAACAGGTGGCTCGTATTATACTTGTGGCAAAGGTGGAGTTCCTACCTGCTGTTGCCAGTTTTGTGCGAGAAATCTCCACCAAGCTGGGCCTATCCGGCAATGATATAGAGCAGCTTGAGCTCGTGGTGGAAGAAGCTTGTTTGAATGTGATTGAACATGCTTTTGACCCTGGAGAGCAGGGTTCTTTCGATGTTGTTATCCTGCGGAAGCCGGGGCAGGTTGTAGTGGCAGTTGAAGACCAGGGGTTGCCTTTTGATTTCAGAAAATTTGACGTCGAGAAAGAATCAGGTCTCGGCATCATATTGATGAAAGCTTTTGCTGACGAGATTCATTTTCTCAACCTGGGTCGTCGTGGCAAGAGAGTCGAACTCGTTAAAAACCTTCCCTACAAAGACGTAGAAGCATATATTTCTGAAGAGGAGAAGGACAGAGCCTTACCTCTTTCCCCTGTACCGGAGGATATTCAACTCACAATACGCTTGATGAGACCGGATGACTCAGTCGATTTGTCCAGGTGTGTGTATCGTTGCTATGGATACACCTACGCTAATGGTGATGTTTATTTCCCTGACAGAGTGCGAGAATTTTTGGAAAGCGGATTGCTGATATCTCATGTCGCCTTAAGTCCCGATGATGAGGTTATTGGCCATTTGGCAATACGCAAGGAACATCCTGACGCTAGAATCGGAGAGAGAGGACAGGCAGTAGTCGACCCGCGATATAGAGGCCATGGTTTACTTAATAAGTTAATAAGCGCTTCGGTAGAACATGCGAAGGGTATGGGAATGTATGGCACTTATAGCGAAGCGGTAACCGTTCACGCCTACAGTCAGAAGGCAGCTCTTTCCATTGGAGCACGCGAGACAGGTGTCCTTTTAGGTTTTACCCCTGCAACTATGTTGTTTAAAAAAATCCGGGAAGGAAATCGACAACAACGTCAAGTTGCAGTTCTCTTATATACCAGGCTTAATGAGGAACCACAGCGAGATGTGTATCCGCCATTTCACCATCAGGCGATTATCCGTAGCATATATGAGAGGAACAATTTCCGACGGAATATTATCAGCGCACCTGATGTTAAAGACCAGTTTGATATACCTACATCTTCTCAGGTAGATGTGAGGGTGCAGGCTGATGCCAGCCGTGCTTTTATGCTCATCGCACAATACGGAGCCGACCTGGAAGGATTGGTGAAATTCCGTTTACGGGAGCTTTGCCTGCGTCGAATCGACTGTATCTATATTGATTTACCTCTGTCCCACCCGGCTACACCGAAATTTTGTGCCTCCCTGGAAATGCTTGGCTTCTTTTTTGCCGGAGTCATCCCGGAAATGCTTGGCGGTGATGTACTTCGTTTACAATATCTTAATAATGTAGATGTTGACCTCAAAAACGTTCAGATTGAATCTGATTTTGGTAAAGAGCTACTTGATTATGTTACTAAAGCAAGGGGATGAAAACCGCCTCGCACTAGGTTGACATGGACGTATCAATAGCCAGTATATTGATAGACCTGATTAAGACTGCCTGCGTAGTTGTTGCTTTTGCCTACGTTTTGACCCGCACCGGATTCTTTGCCCAGATATTAGACAAAAAATTCAGTTTTAAAAACCAGGCTATCCTGATTTTGCTTTTTGGGGCACTGTCCGTATTCGGCACATATGGTGGATTAATACTGCCGTCCGGTGCCATAGCCAATATTAGAGACCTCGGTCCGATGGTGGCCGGGCTTGTTGGTGGTCCTGTGGTAGGCCTCGGTGCAGGCCTAATAGGTGGCCTGCACCGCTATTTCCTTGGTGGATTTGTGTGCATCCCTTGCGCTTTGAGCACCGTTATAGCCGGTCTATTGGGTGGTGCCATTTATCGACTTAAAAGAGGGGAGTTCGTTGCAGTTTGGCAGGCGATACTTTTTGCTATCTTTATGGAATCATTACATATGGGGTTGACGCTATTGATAGCCAAACCATATGAGCAGGCACTGGGGGTGGTTAAAGAGGTTATTTTGCCTATGACCGGTGCTAATGCACTGGGTATGGCTATCTTCGCTTTTATAATACGCAATCTGATAACTGAGAGAAGGACGGCGGAAGAAAAGGAAAGCTATAGACGCGAACTGGAGCGAACAGAATATGAGATGGAGACTGCCAGGGGAATCCAGCAAAGCTTTTTGCCTGAGTCGCCACCTATAATAGAGGGGTTTGAACTTGCTGCTCTGAACTTGCCGGCGAGGCAGGTTGGAGGAGATTTCTATGATTTTATACCCGTCTCCGAAGGTAAGTGGGGAATAATAATAGCTGATGTATCGGGCAAAGGTGTGCCGGCAGCTTTGTTTATGGCACTGTCCCGAACGCTGGTTCGAGCCAACGTCGCTGACAACCCCACAGCTTCTCAAGCCATGCAGAAGGCAAACCGCCTGATTTCGCAGGAAGCGAAGATGGGTATGTTCGTAACTTTATTTTATGCTGTGCTGGACCCTAAGAAAAGACGGCTGCAATACGTCAATGCCGGTCACAATCCACCCTTTGTGGTTAAAAAAAGTTCGGGAGATGTTATCCTGTTGCGAGCCAGCGGGATTGCCATGGGTGTTATAGACGATGTTTCCCTGGAGGAGAAGGAGATTGAACTGGACAGCAATGATATAGTAGTCTTTTATACCGATGGCATCACTGAGGCTATCAATAGTGCGGGGGAACAGTTTGGCGAAAAAAGGCTTGTTGAAACGATAAATCGGAATGCAGACTTGCCGGTGAAAGATTTAGTTGGCAGAGTGAAGGACGAAGTTTTTACCTTTGCTCAGGACCAGCCTCAATTTGACGATTTCACCTTGGTGATATTAAAGGCAACTTAGGGGGTGAACAACGAAGAATAATCAACTTGAGTTAAAAGTCGATGCTAAGCTGGAAAATCTGTCGGTAATCGCCGATTTCATTTCCAGTTCGATGAGCCAGCTTGGCGTAGAGACAGGCGTATTCGAAGTACAAACGGCTGTGGATGAGGCGTGTACCAACATAATAAATTATGCCTACTCTGGGGAAGGTGGCATAATCACTGTGACCTGTGAGTTGCAGGGCAACGATTTCGTAGCCACCATCAGAGATAAGGGGAAACCTTTTGACCCGTCATCTGTTCCGCCGCCTGATCTGGAGGCGGACCTGGACAAACGGAAAATCGGCGGGCTGGGTATATATATGATGAGAATTATGATGGACGATGTCAGCTACAGCTTCGATGCGGAAGAAGGCAACACGCTGGTAATGAGAAAGATGCTGATCGGGAAGAAGCGGTAGCGTTGCAGAAACAAGGCCTGTCTGCAGCAAATAGCAAATGGCATAAACACCGATGATAGCTGGTATATTTGCAGGCAGAACAATATCGACAAAGCTGCTACTTGCTCTAGGTGTAGCACTGTTTTACGGGCTGTTGAACTGGGCTTTCAGTGGCCTGCATCTACCCGGTGCCACCTTAGTTAGCCTGAGACCGCAGGTTGCAATTCCTATAACCATGGGGTTGGCTTTTGGCCCTCTTCCCGGATTTATCACTGGATTTGTGGGCAACGTTTTTGGTGACTTTCTCTCCGGATATGGACTGCAGTATTGGGACTGGTCTATCGGCAATGGCCTGCTGGGAGCTATACCGGGCATTGTCTATCTAATGGGTATACGGATCATCAAGACCGTGGGACAATTCGGCATAGTCCTATTGTCCATCTTGATAGCTAACCTGGTCGGATTGACTACCGGTACCTTTATCGATAGCCTGGTATTGCACAGAATATCATTTCAGGAAGCCATTCTGGGCTGGTTGCTACCCTCTTTGCTGACCAATGTCCTGCTGGCTTTCGTCATAGTTCCTCTATTACTGCTGGCTATCAGGCGTCTTGTGCTGACCCTAGAAACTAGAGTCATACTAATGGTGACTTTTCTGCTCGCTGCCTGTATTCTGGGGACAACGGCCATACTTGTCTGGCGTGTTGATGACACGATTGTATCTATTGTGGGCGGTACCGCTGCCGCTCAAGCAACACACGAGGCGGCACTGGACTTGCTCCGCTGGGCTGGGCTGGCATCCGTCGTTGTCCTGCTGGTGGGCACAATTACATCCGTATTTATGGTCAGGAGACTGACATCGCCCGTGTCGCTACTTTGCACCGGGGCTAAAGTTATCGGTTCAGGCGAGTATCAGACAAGCGTAATTAACCCCGTCGCCAGACGTAACGATGAGTTGGGGGAATTGGCCAGGACCTTCCAGGATATGGTTGAGAGCCTGAAAATACACATGAAGGAACTCGAGAGAACTACCGCAGCCAAGGAGCGTATCGATAGTGAGCTAAGAGTGGCTACTGAAATTCAGACCAGCATGCTGCCCAGGACATTTCCTCCGTTTCCAGATAGAAAAGAGTTCGATATTTTTGCTACCATGGCTCCGGCAAGAGAAGTAGGCGGCGATTTCTATGACTTCTTCTTTGTTGACCAGAATAAACTATGTTTTGATATCGGTGATGTTTGTGGAAAGGGTATTCCGGCGGCGCTGTTCATGGCTATTAGCAAAACCCTGTTGAAGACGGAGGCATTACGCGGCTTATCGCCGGAACAAATTCTGACCAGAGTTAACGGTATGTTGTATCCTGATAATGAGTTCTCTATGTTTTTCACGGGCTTCTGTGTAATGCTCAATACGGAAAACGGTGAAATATTATTTGCCAATGGTGGGCATAATCCACCTTTAATATGTACCGCCGACGGCGAGTTTGAATTCATCCAGATGTCTAAAAGCCTGGTGGTAGGTGTAATGCCAGATGTCAAATTCGAATGCCAAAAACTAATACTCAAGCCAAACGATGTTATTTTTATGTATACCGATGGTGTAACAGAGGCTGAAAATCCAGAAAAACACCTGTTCTCTAGCGATAGACTTAAAAATTGCCTGTCCAGCTTGAAAGACAGGGAACCGACGTACATAATAAGTGCAGTAAGAGCTGAGATAGAGAAATTCACTCGTGGAATGCCCCAGTCTGACGACATCACCATGCTGGCTCTGAGGTTTAATGGAAAGGGAAATTAGTCAGCTTCTGAGGTAAAGGAGTAATAGCAATGAGTGGCTATTTTGAGGAATATCGAAAAAAGCTAACCACGCCGGAGAAGGCAGTCGAAGACATTCAGGATGGTGCCACCATCGTGCCAGGCATGGTCAACGCTGAACCTTTTGCTCTTCTGACTGCTATCGCAGACAGGGCAAGACAGGGGGATCTGAAAAACATAAGCTTCTATTTCCTTCATCCGGCAGAGAATGCTGCCATGACCATACTGGCGCCTGACCTTTGCGATTGTATTCAGGTATATACCTGGTTTGTTGGACTGGCTGATAGAGCCGGGGTTAGAGTGGGGCTGAACTACTTCGTGCCCAACTATTTCCATCAGATACCTCGGCTGATCAAAGATTTCATGCAAATCGATGTTACCGTAACCACGGTTTCTCCCATGGATAAAGCCGGCT
>MGOH01000081.1:4877-5081 GCA_001795315.1 Chloroflexi bacterium RBG_19FT_COMBO_48_23 | reverse complement strand
AATACTAAATCCAGTATTAGGAATTGGCATAGAGGGCACCCGCATAGTTATCTCAAAAGGTGCTGACATCAAAAGCATGCAAGATATCTTGGAGGCTGTCAAAAAGAACGGAGCAAAGATACTCGCCTTCCACAGCATGCCACCGGTTGAAGGTAAGGAACAAGATGTGTGCATCCACATTGATAAAAAAGATGCTAAGCAGCT
>MGOH01000081.1:4484-4676 GCA_001795315.1 Chloroflexi bacterium RBG_19FT_COMBO_48_23 | reverse complement strand
AATTTAAACTGTAATGAACACAAGTCATACCACAATTATTCAAAAAAAACGGCTGGGAGCATTTTGTCGTCACCGCAATAGGTACAACAAGCGAAGCAATCCGCGAGATTGCCTCGCTTGTTTGCAATAACAGGGGCAGTTGATAAAATTTATGAGGAGGACTGAATGCTGCTAGCGGATATAGCTCTAGTG
>MGOH01000081.1:0-4420 GCA_001795315.1 Chloroflexi bacterium RBG_19FT_COMBO_48_23 | reverse complement strand
ACTTATCCCAAGAAGAGGACTTGCACATAGCGCTGTGGCGCAAAGTAGGCCGCCTCGAAGGCTTATCCGGCATAGTTGTTGACGTACTGAAAGGTGTAATTCCCATCATCGTCGGATTCGAATGTGGTTTTAGCCTGGCTGTAACTGTCTCAGCCGGCGCGGCAGGTGTTATCGGCCAGATGTGGCCAGTATTCTGGAGGTTCGATGGTGAAAAAGGCAACACTGCTGGCGCAGGAATGCTTCTCACCTTGACTATATATCTCAGCATTACTAAGTCTCCCCTTGCTTACTGGGTTTTCATCATCGCCGCTGTCATTGCGCTTGCAGGTTTCTTTGTCAGGACAATCCCCCGATTTATGAAAACAGGCCAGACACTTAACGAACGCTTCATGTTCGGTGGCCCCGTAAGTAACAGCTTGCCACTGGGCATGATCATTGCTTTTGCTATAGCCCCGCTGGCCTCATGGCTACTAAGCCAACCTGTGGAGATGACTCTCGGACTCTTGGCCGTCTTCATTGCCATTACGGTGCGCCGTCTCACTGCGAGGCTGAGCGAAGACCTCAAAGAGCCTAAGACAGGCATCAGAAGTATACTGCTAAATCGTATTCTCTACGACCGCAGCTATCTGTAGAGACATGAATTAAACCTTCTTTTACATTACCGGATGCTTCTGTCCCGCCGTGAGCAAGTTAATCAATACCGAGAACATGTGAGATTCTTCGCGGAGTTTACCCTGAGTATACATTCTTCGACAGGCTCAGAATGAGCGGGAGGAAGAGGTTGACGAAAAACAGCGAAAAGGGCCCAGAATGACAGCCCACCTGTCATTGCGAGGCACGAAGTGCCGTGGCAATCCCTATTTCCCCAGCCGCCTCAATATCTCCCTGGCGACCACCACACCACAAGCCGATGCCTGGATTAATCCGCGGCTTACACCCGCACCATCGCCAGCAGCAAACATATTTCCGATTTCTGTCTCCAGGCACGGACTCAGCTCCAGCTGGCTGGAATAAAATTTGACCTCAACGCCGTACAGCAAAGTGTGTCTGGATGCCACCCCAGGAGCCAGTTTATCCATCGCTTGAAGCATCTCTATTATCCCTTTAAGATGGCGGAACGGCAGAGCAAAGCTCAGGTCTCCCGGCGTTGCCGCTTTTAAAGTAGGTTCAACAACACTGTGTTGAATACGCTCTGGCGTCGAGCGATGCCCTTCCATCAAGTCACCAAAACGCTGTACCAGCACACCACCGCTGAGAAGATTAGCCAGCCGCGCCAGATATTTTCCATAAGCAATAGGTTCCCGAAACGGCTCAGTAAAAGTCGTGCTCACCAGGATAGCAAAATTGGTATTTGCGGTTTTACGTTCCGCATAGCTATTGCCATTGACTGTAATCACCGAATCCGCACCGCCAGTGGATTCCATAATAACTTCACCGCCGGGGCACATACAGAATGTCCTTATCCGGTCACCAAAGCTCCTGGAAAAGAACTCGAGCTTTGATTCATATAACACCCGGGTCAAATTTTCAAGTACCGGTGCCGGCACTTCCACTCTAACGCCAACATCTATGGGGTTGGACCTCAAGCTTAGTTTGAGACGGCCAGCCTCATTTGTCAGCCACTCAGCCCCTTCTCTTCCCGGCGACAGAATCAAATAGCGGCACTCCAGGTGTTCACCTCGATTCGTCTTCACCCCAGATACCACTCCATTATCAACTATTATACTGGCTGCCATCTCCCCCAATCTCACCTCCACGCCACGTACGAGGAAATCTCTCATAGCCTTCAGTACCTGCCGGGACCGTTCCGTCCCAATGTGGCGCAGCTTCACTGGAATCAGCTTTAATTCCGCCAGAATCGCCAGACGCTGCAGCTCACCCACTTCCTCGCCAACACCGTAAATCCTATCGGTAGCACCAAACTTGAGGTAAAGGCTATCCACATAATCAATAAGCTCCTGAATTCGGTCACTGCCCACCAATTCACCCAACCGACCGCCCACCACCGGGGACAAAGTCAATTTGCCATCGCTGAAGGCTCCCGCTCCACCCAATCCGCTAACCAGGTGGCACGGCGAGCAGGACATACAGCTCCTACCTGTTTCCTGCAACGGACACCTGCGGGCATCGATATCTTTGCCCTTTTCCAGAAGAAGGACTTTAAAGTCGGACGCCTGGCACAGTTCCAATGCAGCAAATATACCCGCCGGGCCACCACCAACAATAATGACATCATATTTGCGTGACTTCCGCCGGGATGTAGATTTTTGGGGATTACCTCGATTCTTATCGGGGCGAGAAGGAACCAAAGATTTCACCATAGATTCGCTACGCTTTTTAGCCACTGCTACCCTGCCCTAAGCGCCGGGGCGCCCCTCCGCCAGTTGTCGGGACCAACTGGCTAACAAAGTCCTCGGACGCAGAATTTCATCAGCCGCAGAATAAGGGTCAATTTCACCAGCTTCCACCATCGCCATATGCCGGCCCAACTCCTCATCCCGTTCCACCAGTTTCAAAAGCTCATCGGAAACTCTGCGCTCCACGATTTCCAGAAATTCCCGCCGGCGTTGTTCCTGTCGCCGCTGCGATAAGCCCCCGGTTTCCTCTAAAGCCTGGCGATGTTTCTCAATCTGTCCGTAAAGTTCCTCGATGCCGACATTATTGATAGCTTCAGTGGTCATCACCGGCACCTGCCACCCGGCTACACCGGAACGAAGCCTGACCATAACCTCCAGCTCAGTCACCAGATTACCAGCCCCCGGGCGGTCAGCCTTATTTACCGCAAAGATATCGGCAATCTCAAACAAGCCTGCCTTCATCGTCTGAATAGTATCACCCGCCTCAGGAACCAAAATCACCACTACCGTATCTACATTTTGCATAATGTCCAGCTCAGTCTGCCCCACACCTACCGTCTCGACCAAAATAAAGTCTTTGCCGAAGGCGCTCATCAGTTTAATCACACCACCGGTAGCACGTGGCAGGCCGCCATGGCTACCACGCGTTGCCATACTTCGAATAAAAACCCCGTCATCGAGATAATGCTGCTGCATCCTTATCCTATCCCCGAGAACAGCGCCACCGGTAAAGGGGCTGGTAGGGTCAGCGGCGATTATACCTACTGTAAATCCACGTTGCCGTATCACTGCGGTCAACCGGTCCACCACGGTGCTCTTGCCTGACCCCGGCGGTCCGGTTATACCTATGCAATAGGCTTTACCCAAGTGAGGATAGAGCTGCTTCATTATTTGTGGTACATCAGCACCATCTCTTTCCAATCTCGTAATCAACCGCGCCAAAGACAAAACATCTCCGGCCAGTATTCCCTCGACCAATTCCATCACAAAAACTCTCTCTTCAGACTCTGCGACAAGTCCAGCACAATTCTATAAATTAACCCCCCTGACGTCAAGGAAAAACCGATTGACATCTACGTATAGTCCTGCTAAACTGAACATAACATACTAGGATAAGGGGTGATTCATGCCTAAAGAACGTCCGAAAATAAGAGTACTGATAGCCGATCAGCAGCCCTTATTTCGGCAGGGTGTGCGCTCTAGTCTAACTCAAATAGCCGATCTAGATATCTGCGGAGAGGTTGATTCCAGCAACGAGCTTATTTCAGCTATAAGCAATTTATACCCTGATGTCGTTCTCCTCGATATCCAGATGTCCAGCGATGGAGACACGGACTTAGCCAAAGCCGTCAAACAGCTATTGCCCAGCGCTGCAGTTATACTTCTTTCACCCCAGCCCAACGATGATGAACTCTTCCAGGCAATTAAATCCCGCGTAGCCGGCTATGTAAGGCGTGACATCTCCTCAAATGATCTGGTGACGATAGTCCGTAGAGCCGCCTCCGGCGAGCATCCTATAAATGATACCTTCATATCACAGCCTAAGGTAGCCCATAAGGTGCTGGAGCAATTTCAGAACTTCTCCTGGGGGAAAGGCGTCGAATCCTTTGTTTCACCCCTGACCCCAAGGGAAACCGAAATCCTCACCTACATGGCACAGGGTTTCTTCAACAAGCAGATTGCAATCGAACTCAGTATCAGCGAACAGACCATCAAGAACCACATAACCTCCATACTACGCAAACTGGATGCCAACGCCCGCACCCAGGCAGTAATCACCGCACTTAAACGAGGCTTCATCAGCCTGAGCTAAACATTAGCCCCTAAGAAGATTAATTCTGAAAACGAAGTTGCTGGTGGCATATGGAGGGACCGAGTACCTCACGGGGCTCCTAGTATAAGTTTGTGCTCATACCTGGCTTGCTTCGGGCTGTACTCTAACCTGATGCCGACTACACGGAACTTGACGGCTGACTGATTAGCGCCGGCGTCGCTCAGCTCCACGGTATCAAACAGCTCCTGGCCACAGTTGGGGGGTATGAGTATGACCCCCCTCTTTGTGG
>MGOH01000080.1:5120-5484 GCA_001795315.1 Chloroflexi bacterium RBG_19FT_COMBO_48_23 | reverse complement strand
TCGGTGTCTACAAGGGCGATGCCGGGGCTCAGTTCCTGGCTGCGCGGGGGTTTACCAATTTAGACGAGAGCCTGACTGATGCCGAAGCTTTGAAAAAGCTCATGGATGGCACGGTACAATTGTGGCTGGGAAATAGGGAAGGGCTGGCGATTACTGCTGAGCAGGCAGGGGTGAATCCAGGTGACCTGGTCATGCTGCCCACCGTGATCATAAGGGCAAACCTGTATATAGCGTTCAGCAAGGATATTTCCAATAGCACGGTAAAAGCCTGGCAGGGTGCCCTGGATACCTTGAAGCAGGAAAAGGATATCGACAATAAAACGGCTTACGAAAAAATACAGGCAAAATACAGCGACCCCGACTA
>MGOH01000080.1:0-5032 GCA_001795315.1 Chloroflexi bacterium RBG_19FT_COMBO_48_23 | reverse complement strand
TGACGCTGCAAGCCGATGGGTAGCTGTCCGCGGCGCACACCATTAATTTTAAACAGAGGGCGCTCTTGTCTTTAGCCTGAGTTGCGTGTCGTGCCCTCGGCGATATATACTTTGGTGTTGGCTTCCAGCCAAAACCAGAAAATCTTTTTAGGAGGCAAGCAATGAATTTTTCCCTGGATGAATTTTCTTTGAAAGGCAAAGTGGCTCTGGTAACCGGTGGCAGCCGTGGCATAGGGAAGGCGATTGCTGTTGGACTTGCCAATGCCGGTGCTGACGTAGCTTTAGCCAGTCGAAAATTACCGGATCTTGAAGAGGTGGCTAAGGAGATAAAGGGAGCAGGTAGAAAGTCGCTGGCTGTGGCGGCACATGTGGGCAGGCTTGATGAGATAAACAACCTGGTCGGTAAGGTTAAAGAGGAGTTCGGCAAAATTGATATCCTGGTGAATAATGCTGCCACCAACCCGACCATGGCCCAGGCTATAGACGTAGACGAGCGTGCATGGGACTCCATTATGAATCTAAACCTGAAAGGGCTGTTCTTCCTCAGTCAGGCGGTAGCCAGGTTGATGAGGGAGCAGGGTGGGGGCAAGATTATCAACGTTGCCTCCGTGGCTGGTATCACCCCTGACATATTGTCGGTCTACTCCATAAGTAAAGCCGGTGTCATTATGGCAACAAGGACCATGGCACAGCAATGGGCTCAGTATAATATCAGGGTGAATGCCATAGCGCCGGGACTGACCAAGACCCGCTTTAGCGAAGCCCT
Organism: Chloroflexi bacterium RBG_19FT_COMBO_48_23; assembly: GCA_001795315.1. The sequence goes on along the minus strand of MGOH01000080.1, from coordinate 4,266 downwards.
CTGGGGTAACCAGGATATTCTACAAGGAGCTCTCTTGGGAACTCCCTTGCGGCGTGTGGCTGAGCCTGAGGAAATGGTTGGTGCTGTGATTTTCCTGGCTTCTGACGCTTCCAGCTATGTGACCGGACAGGTTCTGCCTGTAGACGGTGGCTCTACCATATAAAGGAGGATAGAATGCAATTCGAGACGATTATTTATGAGAAGAAGGATAACGTTGCCTGGATAACCCTAAACCGACCTGAGAAGTATAACGCTCAGAATCAGACCTTGCGCAGTGAGGTTGTTGCTGCTCTGGATGATGCTAAGGATGATGATGAGGTGCGGGTTATCGTTCTAACGGGGGCAGGCGATAAGGCTTTCAGCGCTGGTGCTGATATCAGCAATTTTGTTGATTGGACTACGATTAGCGTCATTACAACGAACAAAGGGGCGAAGAGGCCATATAATTTCATAAGGGAAATCCCCAAGCCGGTGATAGCCATGGTTAACGGAATGGCATTAGGTGGCGGCTGTGAACTGGCTATGAGTTGCGACATAATTATAGCTTCTGATAACGCTCGATTTGGGCAGCCTGAGATAAGTGTAGGCGTCATACCCGGTGGCACCGGAACCCAGATTTTGCCCAGACTTGTAGGGGAAAAGAAAGCGCGGGAAATGATTTTCACCGGCGACCCTATCTCGGCTGAGGAAGCCCTGCGGATTGGATTGGTGAATAAGGTTGTTCCCCCAGATAAGTTGAGAGAGACAGTCGATGAGCTTATAAAGAAGCTAAAGAGCAAGAGCCCGGCAATCTTGAAATTCGCTAAGCTTGCAGTCAATAAATCCCTGGATACTCCTCTTTCCATCGGCATTGAGTGCGAGGCGGACCTGTTTGCCATGTGTTTTGGCACCCAGGACCAGAAAGAGGGGGCTAAGGCTTTCCTGGAGAAGCGGCCTCCTAATTACACAGGTAAATAGTACTGACGAAATTACAGCGCTGGCGGGTATAACAAGGAAAGTATCCGGTCGGGAAAATGGCTCACCCTTCGACAAGCTCAGGGTGAGCGGAAGCAAAACCCGCTCATGGTGAGCCTGGAAAGTACCCGGTCATGGTGAGCCTGTCGAACCATGGCGGCGTTAATAACAAATGAGTTTTTGGGTTTACATACTTGAATGTGCAGATGGAAGCTATTATGTCGGGCATACAGACAATTTAGAAAAACGTCTGGCTGAACATGTACAAAACACCTTTAAATGCTATACATCCTGTCGGCTTCCTGTTAAATTGGTATTTTGCAGTGAATTTTCAACCAGGGATGACGCGTTCGCCAGGGAGCGACAGATAAAAGGCTGGTCGCGCCGTAAGAAGCAGGCTTTAATTGTGGGGGATTGGACTGGACTGGTTAAATATTCCAAGGGGAAAATGACTTACCCTTCGACAAGCTCAGGGTGAGCGGAAGCAAAACCCGCTCATGGTGGGATTAGACGGTACCCGCTCATGGTGAGCCTGTCGAACCATGGCGGAAACAGAAGCTGTTCGTGGTCGGCCAAGCAGAAACCGCTCATTAAACAAGATTACGGCGATGAGAAAAGAATAACATCGCCGTAATCTCTATTAATCTCCGTAATCACATTATCCCGTTATTCTTTCTTCCTGAACTGTTGCCTCTCTATCTTGTATAAGGTGGCGTCGCCGATGCCGAAATGGTGGGCAATCTCGTGGCGTACCACTCTACCTATTTCACCTTCGATTTCCTGGCTTGAGCGACATTGTGCCTCGATGGGCTTCTGAAAGATGGTTATCTTGTCAGGCAGGACCAGGTTGTAGCTACTATCTCGCCTGGTCTGAGGTACTCCTTCATAAAGACCCAGCAATTGCACCTTACTTCTGAGCCTTAATTGCCTGATTTGCTGCGGGCTGGGCCAGTCTTCGACTAAAATATCGACGTTTTCAAGTTTACTTCGAAACTCCGGTGGCAATGCTTCGATAGCTCTAAAGACGAGGGTGTCAAATTCTTGCCTTTCCATGTTTCCATTATACACTGCTGTACTCTTGTTGAATAACTATCACCGGCGTCATTGCGAGCCCTTCGCTCGCTCATTCTGAGCTTGTCGAAGAATTTTCTCTCAGGATAAACTCCGCGTGGCAATCTTGGTGAGGGGTATAATTTAGATTCTTCGCTGCGTTCAGAATAACAGTACGTAGGCTGAGATCGCCACGTCGCTCACGCTCCTCGCGATGACAGACGGACACAGGCCTGTCCATACATTAATTGGCAAGAGAGGTTGACGGGATAGCCCTGACGGGATAAAATCAGCCTGTTATGTGTGCTTCTAAATATAATCCACAGGAAATCGAAAGGAAGTGGCAGGAAAAATGGGCGGCTGACCGACTTTATGAGGTTAAGGATGGTGACAGTCGCCCCAAGTTTTACGCCCTGACCATGTTCCCGTATACCTCAGGTGACCTTCATATCGGGCACTGGTATGCCATGGCGCCTTCGGATGTCCAGGCCAGATTTAAGCGGATGCAGGGCTATAATGTACTCCACCCCATGGGCTTCGATGCCTTCGGATTGCCGGCGGAGAATGCAGCTATTAAGCATGGCATCCATCCTTACACCTGGACTATGGACAATGTCGAAAACATGCGCCGTCAGCTAAGAAGTATAGGGGCTATATATGACTGGAGCCGTGAGGTGGTCACGTGTCTTCCTGAGTATTATAAATGGACGCAGTGGTTTTTTCTGAAGCTATATGAAGCTGGCCTGGCTTATCGGGCTAAGGCGCCGGTCAACTGGTGTCCCACGTGCCAGACGGTGCTGGCTAACGAACAGGTTGTCGGCGAAGGCTCCTGTGAGCGCTGCGGCACGGCGGTGCTAAAGAAACTGCTGGAGCAGTGGTTTTTCCGTATCACCAAATATGCCGATGAGCTTCTCGACTTCAGCAAAATAGACTGGCCCGAGCGCATAGAGATAATGCAGAACAACTGGATTGGCAAGAGCACGGGTGCAGAGATTTCCTTCGGGCTGGAGCATAAAGACGTCGATACTAAGGAGATAAGGGTATTCACCACCCGTCCTGATACTATCTTTGGAGTGACCTTCTTTGTCCTGGCGCCGGAGCATCCCCTGGTGCCTCTACTCACTACGCCGGAGCGCAGGGCTGAGGTGGAGGCATATGTACTTCAAACACAGCGGCAGACTGAGATTGAAAGAACGTCTGCGGAGAGAGAAAAGACAGGCGTCTTTCTAGGGAGCTATGTCATAAACAAGCTCAATGGCCAGCCGGTGCCCATCTGGATTACTGATTATGTGCTGCTCAGCTACGGCACCGGTGCGGTTATGGGGGTGCCGGCTCACGACCAGCGCGATTTTGAGTTCGCCAAGAAGTATGACTTGCCCATTCGGGTAGTTATCGCGCCTCCGGATTGGTCAGAGGAAGAGCTTGAGTGTGCTTATACCGAAGATGGGACTATGGCTAATTCAGGGCAGTTCGATGGCTTGCCCAGCGAGCAGGGATTTGAAGCTATCTGTGATTATATGGAGAAAGAAGGCTTGGGGAAGCGGGCTGTAACTTACAGGCTCCGCGACTGGCTAATCTCCCGTCAGCGTTACTGGGGGGCACCGATTCCCATGGTTTACTGCGATAAATGCGGCATCGTACCTGTGCCCGAGAAAGATTTGCCTGTGTTGCTGCCTCCTGATGCTGAGTTCAAGCCTACCGGTGAGTCGCCGCTGAAATACTGCGAGTCTTTTGTAAATACCACCTGCCCAAAGTGTTCCTCGCCGGCAAAGCGGGAGACCGATACCATGGACACTTTCATGTGCTCCTCGTGGTATTTCCTGCGCTACACCAGTCCCGGTGCCGATGATTATCCTTTCGACAAGAAGAAGCTGAAACACTGGATGCCGGTTGACATGTACACCGGCGGTGCTGAGCATGCTGTCATGCATCTTCTCTATTCTCGCTTCTTCATTAAGGCAATCAGGGATTGTGGCATTGTTGATTTCGATGAGCCGTTTATAAGGCTGTTCAATCAGGGGACGATTATTTACCAGGGCGACAAGATGAGCAAGTCCCGGGGCAACGTGGTTACGCCTGATGTCTATGTGTCTGAGATAGGTGCTGACGCCGTTAGAGCCTATCTCATGTTTATCGGTCCCTGGGACCTGGGTGGTGAGTGGAGCGACCAGGGCATCGTGGGCATGAGCCGCTGGGTGAACCGTGTTTGGAACCTGGTTACAGCCGGCTATGCGGAGAAAAAGGTTGACCCTGATGTGGAGA
>MGOH01000079.1 GCA_001795315.1 Chloroflexi bacterium RBG_19FT_COMBO_48_23 | reverse complement strand
CGATACACCGCTTCGCGTGACGGTAAGAGGCCCAACTTCAAAATCTGCATAATTCTTAGGAATTTGACTTGTCGGAACGCCTGCCTGAGATGATGAATCTCCCCCCGTCCCGGGCACTTGAGGCTTCGGGCCACAAGCCACCGCTGAGATGGACAATAACATGAGAATAAGCCCTGCAACCAAAAACGAATACCATTTGTGTTTGTTCATACACTCCTCCTATATAAAATTAGCTCGCATCTGTTATAACGTTTATCATGCGCTGAAAGTTTACTATGCACTATACTACTATTATACTACTATTGTACTGCGATTCAACTACATTTGTAATGGCGAATTAGTACTGGGAAATGTTAGGAACTTAGTAACAGGTAGGGAAAGCCTTAAAATAGCGCCAAAATACGAGACAATGAGGATATGACACATCATCCAAGCAACACAATAGAGATGGTTGCCATAGATATATACCTCTGTTATAATCCCTGCAGATTGGGGATTAGTCTAGCGGTAGGACAGCGGACTCTGAATCCGTGAGGCCAGGTTCGAATCCTGGATCCCCAGCCAGTTAACAAATCTAGGGTATACGGCGCATTCGTCTAGGGGTTTAGGACGCCGCCCTCTCAAGGCGGAGATCACGGGTTCGAATCCCGTATGCGCTACCATTTTACTTACCTGAAGGGTAAAATTCCCATTGTCTCCGTGCCTGGCCTATTTTCAAACTCTGGAAACAACACAGATAAAACCATCATCTCAGATGCTTCAATATTGTTGCCCCCTGTCTCAGACCAGCAAGACCAATATAGCATCATTATGCAATATATTGAGAGTGCGAGCCGGTTGGTATATAATGCATCATGGGAAGCATGACTCATCAAGCAGCGATTATTGATAGGCCTAAAAAGATGCCCAAGAAAACTAAAGCTACGAAGGCGCACAAAAGAAACAAATCTGCGAATGCCAGACTGCAGCAGATATCCCGGGTTGCCGCTGACCTGTTTTTTGAAAAAGGATTCTGGCAAACTACAACCAAAGAGATCGCGGAGGCGTGCAATATCAGCGTCGGTACTCTCTACTACTATATTAAATCTAAATACGATTTTCCCCTGATATTCAGCAAGGTGCACATCAGGGATATAAATAAATGGGAGAAGGAAATACGCAAAGAAATTAAAGATACAGCACCCGAGGATTTGCTCAGGAAAGCTGTCAGGAAGCTTTTATACCTTGTTGATTTGAGAGATAGGATGGTGCTCTTCTGGTATAACACAGGGCAGCACTTAGAATGGGAGCAATTAGAGGACATAGTCGATACGGAGTTTCAGATAGTAGCTCTATTTAAAGAAATAATTGATGAGGGTTGTCGTGCAGGACAGTTCAAGACCAGTGACTCGTTACTGACCGCGGTTAATATTGAATTGATCTGCCATACATGGGCACTAAAAGGATGGCATCTCTATCATTTTTATACGCTTGAGCAGTATGCAGATATCTGCGAACGTCACGCAGTTTTAATGGCACGCGGTGCAAGCGACTTGGAAATTACCCAAATCCCCACATACACGATTGCAGACGTAAAGCGTATTAAAGATGATTGGGACCAGCGGCGTAAGGAAAACCCGCAGGGGCGTGGCAGTGCTTCTTGGGTACACTCACCTACCAAAGTTGATTATCGGTCTACTTAGCTTTCTCTTCGTCCTGTAGTACCCTGCGCAACACCTTACCTACCAGTGTCTTGGGCAGGTCATCGCGAAATTCGAAGAACCGGGGAACTTTATAACCGGTGAGCTTTTCCCTGCAGAAATCGTGCAGCTCCTCCGGGGTTGCCTGGCATCCCATTTTGAGCACTACCCATGCCTTCACTGCCTCAACCTGCCTCGGGTCTGGGATCCCTGCAACACATACCTCCGCTATCGCAGGGTGCATCGTGAGTATCTCCTCCACCTCGCGCGGCCATACTTGAAAGCCTCCGCACTTGATAAGGTCTTTCTTTCGCGATGTGATGAAGAGGTACCCGTCTTCATCCATGTAGCCGATATCGCCCGTATATAGCCAGCCATCCCGCAACATCTCGGCTGTCTCCTCCGGGCGCCTCCAGTATCCCTGCATCAACTGAAATGCTTTTATAGTAATCTCGCCTTCCTCGCCCGTCTTTAGTTCTTTCGTCCCGGTTTCGATGTCCATTATGCGCACCACTACATCAATTGGAGGAACACCTACCGAGCCCTGTTTCCATTTTCCCTTAACCGGGAAGTTGGCGCCAACGATTCCTGATTCGGTTAAACCATAGCCTTCTATAATAGGTCCACTGATAAACTTTTCGAACTGGTGCTTGGTCTCGGCCATCAGTGGAGCTGCGCCTGAACCTACTCCTTTTAGCGACCGCAAATCATCGGGCTTCAGGTCAGGATAATTCAGTATAGAAATTAGAGTGGTTGGAGTAACAGAAACACTGGCTATCTTATAATCCCTGATAGTGTTAACAACATTTTTAATATCCCGTGGATTTTGTATAAGCACCTGGGGCATATGATTCATCAGGTGTGAGCCAAAGCAAATGTAGACGCCGAACGAATGGAACAGCGGCAATGGTACCAGCGCCTTATCCTTCCACTCCTCTCTCATCGATTCGTACCATGCCCTGTGGAACATGGCAGTAATAATAATCGAATGGTGGCTACCCATTACCCCCTTAGGTGTGCCGGTAGTACCGCCGCTGAATAGTATTACGGCTGTGTCCGAAGGCTTTACCTTAGCGGCTGGACGAGAGGATTCTTTGTATTTCTCTATGAGGTCGCTCCACCAGAGGTCTCCTTTTTCCAGCCGGACTGAATCGCTTTCCTTCTCGATTGGTGACTTCGCGTATGTATCCAGGTCTGAAGCGATGACCAGGCGCAGCTTGGTGTGAGGCTGAAAAGACTTGACTGCCTCATAATACGTCGAGCCTGCTATTGCCATCTCGGCCTCGACATCGTTTATCGAGCGTTCCAGTTCGAATGAGGTATAAAATGGATTGAGCGGCACCACGATACCTCCTGCCTTCCAGATGGCAAAGAAAGCGATAAAACTCTGCGGGCAGTTCAGGAAAAGGCATATGACTCTATCATTTTTTTTCAAGCCGTTGGCAATCAGCGCCTTTGCCAGGGCATTGCTGTGTTCTTCTACCTCGCGGTAGGATACCTCTCGGCCTTTAAAGATAGCCAGGGGGTGTTCTGGTCTCTCCTTCAAGCAGTCGGCGAGTACATCTAAGACGGTGATTTCAGGATAGGGCTGCAAAGTATGCGGCACACCCGGGTCATAGCTCTTAAACCATACATATTTTTTCATAGAAGCACCTTAATGTTTTAGTAAGCCGTAGCCTGCAATTCGGTGTGCGGATTATAGATTCCTGTTAACTCTTAAACTCCAAGGTACGCCTTTCTCACATCTTCGTTGTTAAGCAGGTCGGATGTTTTGCCCTGCAACGTTAGCTCTCCATTTTCCAGCACGTAGCCGTATGATGCCAGCATGAGACCGAGACGTGCATTTTGCTCCACCAGCACCACCGTCGTTCCTTCGCGGTTGATTTCCTTTATTTTTTCGGCCAGTTGCTGGCGCAGTAAGGGACTAAGCCCCAAAGAGGGTTCATCAAACAGAAGCACTTCTGGCTGTGCCATCAGTCCGCGTGCGATAGCAAGCATCTGCTGCTGTCCACCGCTCAGCTCTCGCCCCTTGGCATGAAGCTTATCCTTAAGATCTGGGAAAATGGCCAGCGCTTTCTCCAGCGACCTCTGCACATCTTTCCCGTCCTTCCGCAGATAAGCTCCTACATGTAAATTCTCCCTTACTGTCAGGAGCGGGAAAATCTTTCTACCTTCAGGAATCTGGATAATGCCCAGGGATGCTATCTTTGCAGCCATCAGGCCGCTTATTTTCTTTCCCTTAAAGTAAATCTCTCCCTTTAATCCCTCGTCTGTCTTCTTCTTTTTAACCTTTATGATTCCACTAATGGCGTTAAGTGTCGATGTCTTGCCAGCCCCATTTGCCCCCAGGATGGTGACAAAGTCACCTTTATTTACAGATAAGGACAAATTCCTGACGGCGATGTGTTTTTTGTAATAAACGCAGACATCCTTGAGTTCAAGCATCTTCTATATGGTCTCCGTGCCCAGGTAAGCCTCGATGACCTCTTGTTTATTCATCACTTCCTCAGGTTTGCCGTCGGCGATCTTATTGCCGAAGTTGAGCACGACAATCCGGGTGGCTATGTTCAAAACTACTTTCATATTGTGCTCTATTAATACAACGGTAACGCCCTGTTCGCTTATCTTCTTGATATTCTCCACTACGAACATAGCCTCCTCGTGGTTCATACCCGTGGTAGGTTCATCAAGCAGCAGTACCTTGGGATTGGCTATGAGCGCCATAGCGATACCAAGCATCCTCTGATAACCGTGGGAAAGACCCGCCGCCGGCAGAAATATATCGTTAAATATATCGTATGTCTTCAATAGCTCGATCACCTTGCCTACAACTCTTTCGTGGTCATCTTTATAAGCTTTAGATTCAACAATAGACTGCCAATCCTTCGTTTTATATTGCAAGAAAGAACCAATTATCATGCTTTCCAGCACTGTTGCTCCCTCGAAGAGCACATTCGACTGGAAAGTCCTGACTATGCCCCTGGAAGCTATCTGGTCGGGCCGAAGCCCTGATATTTTCTCGCCATTGAATAAAATCGTCCCTCGACTGGGACGGTAATATCCTGAGACAATGTTAATCAACGTCGTCTTGCCAGAACCGTTAGGACCGACAATACTTAACACTTCACCCTCTTCAATCTTGAGGTCGATATCTTCAAGTGCAGCCAGCTTGCCAAACAATTTTGTTAGACCATTCAGTTCAAGTAACGACATTTCTGTTTAATTTCCCAATTTTATTCCACAGCCATATCAGCTTCTTCAGGCATTTCATATTCTTCAGGCTCTCTAAACACCTTGTGCCAGAACTTGCCCCACAGGTCAACCAGCCCGGTTCCCTTGGGCAGAAACAGCACCACCAGCACCACAGCAGCTCCAAATAACAAATACTGGATGTTAAATATCGGTAACCGAGCCAAATAGTTGCCTAAAGTGTATAACACTAAGGCACCGACAATCGAACCACCAACAATCGAACTTATGCCACCCACAATACTCATCATCATTATCTGTATAGACTTCCACAAATCAAACATCAGCGGAGTTATTACTGAAAGAAAATTAACATAATAGGCTCCAGCAAGACCGGTGAACACGCCAGCAACAGTAAACGCAATCACACGGTACTTCATAAGATGAACACCTAAATGCTCGGACAACATCGGGTTAGCAGCTACGCTCC
>MGOH01000078.1 GCA_001795315.1 Chloroflexi bacterium RBG_19FT_COMBO_48_23 | reverse complement strand
TTAGGGATTCTGTCCCGGCATCCGAATCGCAAAGAGGCGCTGAGGATCCGCTATGCCCTTCAAGATGTGGTCACCGCGATCTTCGAACGTAACGTTAGTCGAGGTTCTGGCGAGACTTCTTACGGTATCAGAGATAAGAATCTCTCCGGGCACTGAAGAGGCAGCAATCCGAGCTGCGATATTGACAGCTCCGCCGAACACGTTCTTGCCCTCCCTGATTACGTCTCCCGCATGGATGCCGATGTGCAGTCTGAGTTCTGTGCCTTCAGCAGCGGAGTTGCAACGGATCGCGCACTCGATTGCTTGGCGTGCAGAAGTAAATATAGCCATGACTCCGTCACCAAGCAGTTTGCCTTCTACTATTCTCCCTCCAATTTGGCTGATAATGGCCCGAAGTGAGGCATCGAGTTGGCGAGCGTGTGCACGGAAGGCTGCGTCGCCGAGCTGTTCTGTAAGTAAAGTTGAGTTAGCGATATCCGCGAAGAGGATAGTGACGGTTCCTTCTGGTAGCTTGATTTCTTCCTCGCTTTCGGCCTCTGCGCCGAGCTCGGCGCCGATCAACTCTCTCAGCCAGCCGTCAACGCTGGAGGGGCCGAAGTCGAGCATGGCTGTGTGATAGGTGACACTACCCAATTCCACATTGAGCTTTTCAAGTGGAACAAAGCCAAGAGGGGTAACAATGGGGGCGTAGGTGGAGAGGTTCGTTACGGTCGTGTAGAGACGCCGTAGATTGGGTCGGAGTTCCATATAGTTTCGCTTGACGTCCAGCCAGCAAGCGGCCTGGGCTGGCGAGGGCAACTCTCCGGTAGAGCGTGTTAGCCACCTACGGAAAAATAGCACCCGCTCCTTTTCAGCTATGGGGTTCATATGTAGGTGCTGCGACCATGCGGCAGTCAATGGGTCTTCTGCCAAGAGTTCGGTGGCAACATCATCGGGCTCGAAGAGAATGAAAAACGCCTCTAACTTGCCATTACTATCCTTTACTACACTAAAGGACTTGTTGTGACTGTCCCACCATCCCTTGATAAATCGTGCTGCTTCCTCGGGCTCTGTGGTGATAGCTATATCGCGGATATCCTCGGCGTCACCGGCAGTGGCCGGCTCAACTGTGTAGTCACTCGCTCCTTTGGGAAAGAAAGCTTCTCTGACATTGGGGTTCTGTATAAGATAGAGCAAGTCTGCCGTGTACTGCCAGAGGTTTCGCGCTTCCACTTTATAGGACTCGCTTGTAAAATAGCGCCATGCGCGTGTACGGTACGTACGGTAGCGCTCAGGATCGCGCCGAGATAAATTGTTTGCGATCGTGTCACGTACAATATCGTGGAGAATCAGTCCTTCGCCTGTTGAATTCATGAACGGCAGGTTTTGTAGCTTGTCAAAGATTTCTCTCACATCATATACTGCGAGCAGCGCCCTTAACACTGGCTCGGTAACACAGCGGACCGTCGAGGCGGCTTCGATAGCCTCTCTGATCTCCGAGTGAAGACCAGTCAGGAAGGCGCTAGTCAACTGTTGCAAAACCTTCGGAGAAGGGCCGCCTGTGATTTCCAGATCGGGCTGTGTCCGGAGAGCGGCTGCTGCTAGCTCCAGTGCTAGAGGATAGCCGCGAGCGAAGCGGTTAACTCTCTCAACCTGAGACTGCGTAAGGCCACGTAACTTCAGCATCTCGTGGGCGTCATCATCGGTAAGTTCTTGGAGTTTGATTTCGCGAAATAGGCTTTCCCACCCCGGGGTGGTGAGCCAAGCTGCGTTGGGTGGCTGGCGACAGACGATGATTGTGAGAACCCTCTCCGGCAGTGCTGGCACAAACACCTGTCGGAGCCACGTGTCCATAAGCCCGAAGGTCTCATAGGTGTCTAGAGCGAGCACAGTCCGCTGTGAAACCTCACTTAAGCGAGCAACAACTGAGCGCAGTTCCGGCTCAGATTCTTGCATTCCGAGGGCAGCGCTAAGGGCTACAAGGAAGCCCTTTGTGGTGGGCTCAATCTCACGGCAGTCCATGATGATTGATCGGATTTTGGGATCAACAAAAGATAAAGTTGCCTGGAGTAGGCGCGACTTGCCGATTCCGCCCAATCCGTGAATGAAGGCGACGGCGAATGGTAGCTCAGCGGCTTCTATAGCGCCACGAAGCATGGCGAGTTCTTTCTGTCGCCCAACGAACGAGGTTTTTGCGACCTCTGATAATCGGTCTGAAACCGTGCGAGACATGATAGCCTATCTCTTTGCAGGGTGGCGAATGGATTTTTACGTTTTAGTTTTACGAAACCTTCTTGTAGTAAAGGAGTAGGGTAGAGGGAACGTAAAAGTTTTTCTTAGGTACATAGAATATCGCTGATAGGTGGAAATACCTCATCATAAATTCTAACCCATCCGCTGCCGTGATTTGACTATAATTCTAGAATACTTCGAATATAAATGTCAAGGAAAAATCTTTTCATGATACAGGATGCAGGATTCATGATAGATGATTCATCTTGTGTCCTGCACCCTGTGTATCGTGCATCTTGCATCATGCATCATGATAATCCATATCTTTTTATCTTGTTTATCAATCCCTGCCTCGTTATCCCCAGAATCTCGGAAGCCTTTTGTTTATTTCTTCCACTTTTTTCTAGCGCCTCTTTAATCATACGAATTTCAATTTCTTCTACAGTTTCTTTAAGAGATTGAATGCCTTTCTCAGTAGGGGCGGTTCGCGAACCGCCCCTACTTTCCGGTATACCTCTCATATTCTCTGAAAGGTCTTTTTCATTTATAACATTATCTTCAGACAATATAGCTGCCCGTTTTACCTCGTTCTCCAGCTCTCTTACATTCCCAGGCCAGCCGTATCTCACAAGACAATCCAGCGCTTCGGGTGAAAAACTCATGGGTCCCTTATCTAGTTCATTTGTAAAATTACCTAAAAAGTATTTTGCAAGCAGGGGAATATCCTCTTTCATCTCACGAAGCGGAGGCATGTGAATATGGACAACATTTAGACGGTAATACAAGTCTTCACGGAACCTTTCCTTTTCTATCTCACTCTTTAAGTCTTTATTTGTAGCTGCAAGAACCCTTACATCTATATCAATCATACTTCTTCCTCCAATCCTCTCGAGTTTTCTCTCCTGAACCACACGGAGGAGCTTAGCCTGAGCTGGCAGGCTCATATCCCCGATTTCATCCAGAAATAATGTTCCACCATTAGCCGTCTCAATCTTTCCAACTCTCTTTTCTACCCCAGTTGCTACTCCCTTCTCTATTCCAAAGAGCTCACTTTCAAGAAGGCTCTCTGGTAGTGCGGCGCAGTTAATCTCTATAAAGGGTCTTTCGAAACGTGAGCTATTGTAGTGTATTGTACGTGCGGCAAGCTCCTTTCCAGTCCCGCTTTCTCCTGTAATTAGAACGTTAAGAGGACTATCAGATATCTTTTCTATTAGTTTTACTATACTCTGTATTCTAGGACTTGTTCCTATAATGTTACTTACAAAGAACCTGCCCCTAGTTTTTCCTCTTAGGATAATGTTTTCTTGCTGTAGGCGAGCTTTTGTTCCTTCGAGTTCTCCTATGAGTTTTGCATTTTCAACGGCTATAGCTGCATGGGAAGCAAATACTTCTAAGACCTCCTCATCTTCCTTTGAGAACATTCCTCCTTTTTTATTAAGTGTCTGTAGGACTCCTATCGGCTTTCCGTTTATGTCTTTCATAGGAACACAGAGAAGGGTATTCGTGGTATAGCCGGTTTTTTTGTCTACCTCCCGATTGAATTTTGGGTGACTGTAGGCGTCTTCAGCATTAATAATTTCCCCCGTTTTAAGCACCTCTCCGGCTATTCCGAGTCTTGCATCGAAGCGTATTACCACCGTTGTTCCTATTGCAACCTTTGACCAGAGTTCATTTCTTTTCTTATCAAAAAGAAAAATGCTTGCCCTATCTGCGTCCACTACCTCTGCGGAATTCTTCACCAGAAAATCAAGAAGTGTATTTAAATCCCTTTCATAACTCATCATGTGACAGAGGTTGAAAAGAGTAGAATACTTATGTGCTAACTTGCTTTCTTTATCTATATCTTCACTCTTATGGTTCATAACAATACCAACCAATAAGATTATATTATATGGTTCTTATAAGCGTCAACTTTGTTTACGACGGCGTTAACGGTGTCTACGTTCTCAGGTTAATTTTGTGATTTAAATATACAAGGCCAAAAACCTTAATAGCCTTATTTTACAAGGGATTTCTTATACTTGCCCATTTCCCTCTAATAGTTGGCACATCTGTTGCAAATTAGTATAAGCAAAAATCAAAAAAAGGGGGTGAAGAGAAATGAAAAGCATATTCACTATCACAACGCTTGGCTTAGCCCTTAGTTTCTCCTCACTGGGATCTGGGGTATCCCCGATCGAGTCGGGGATCAAGAGGGAGGGTAGTCAGGGAACCACATACTTTGCTTCCGATAGCTATTACGCATTTGGTGTTCAACTTCCAATGGTTAAAAGCGAGGTTGAAAACGAGTTAAATGGTGGAAACGTGGAGAAGGATTTGATGAGCTTCTACACCAGTCCAAAAACAGCGGACACAACCGCTTCACTAATAACGGCAGACCAGAAATCAGACGATGAATATATCTCTGTCTTCGTTGTCCAGATTCCACGTAGTTCAAGATTATAAGGGGAATTGGCTTTGCCGAAATGCCGTTCGGCTGAGCTCACGACGAAGCCCGGCCACTACCCGCATTTTGGCTATGCCGATAGTGCCCGACCCACTACCCGCACTATTCATGAATTGCCCCTACATGAAGAGAAGCTCGATTAGACAAACTGTTGAGCTTCTCTTCTACAAAAGGAGATGATAAAAAATGACGATAACAGTAGCTCATTTGACAATTGACCTAAGCTGTGACTGCAAAGCACCGCTCCTTGGAAATGAAAGAGAAGTACACATAAACCGTATACGGATTACTTACTGGGGAATCTATCTCGACGACAAACACATATCCTACACATTGAGTTAAAGAACTGGCTGAAAAGACGAAGGTATGAATAGAGAAGTGGCTAAAGGACAGACTTTAAAATTTCAAACAAAGAAGAATGTAAGAAAGTTTGTTGCAATAGGAAAGGTTCTGATATAAAATTTATTTTTAATATTCTAAAAAGAAGAGAGGTGAAAAAATGGCGAAAGTAATCTGCTGTAGAGACGTTGGTGTAGACTGCGACTTTGTAGTCCGTGGTGAAACGGAGGAAGAGATTATGAAGAGGTGTGCTGAACATGCTCAAAAAGAGCACGGCATGAAAGAGATCCCGCAAGAGCTTGTCGAGAGAGTGCGTGAAGCCATTCACGACGAGTAGTGGACGAGTAGTGATGGTGGACATACTCAAGAACATGAGGTAACAACTGATGAAATATAGTGAGCCGTAAATTTGGTAGGCAAAATGCGGCTATATAGCATCGGTTCTGTGGTTCACAAAATATAAAATGAGTTTAAAAAGGAGGGATTATCATGAGTAAAACTAGTAAGAAGGCGGAACTAAAAAGTTTCAACAAGCCGGACGAAGTGAGGGCCTTCCCAAAGGGTAAAGTAGAACTGGTAAAGATCGGTGGAACTATGATTGGTCGCGCCGTTCTTGAGCCAGGATGGAGATGGTCCACATCTGTAAAACCATTAGCAAAGACGAAGAGTTGCGAAGCGTCGCATTTCCAATACCAACTTTCTGGGACACTTAAGGTACTAATGGATGACGGAACAGAACTTGAGTGCAAAGCAGGGGATGTGGCGTTGTTGCCAATAGGGCATGATGCTTGGGTGGTAGGCAAGGAGCCTGTCGTTATTGTGGATTTTCAAGGAATGGTCGATTATGCAAAAAAGTCCTAAGCATAGTGTTGTTCCCAGTCAATCACTGAGACTGACCGGACTCACCAACACATGGTGTCTACGGGTCAGGTGACTTTCGGTGAATAGGGACTTTACGAAGCTGTCGAGCAAAGTTACTAGTCCGAGACTAACGCCTCAGAGGACGTAAAAATGACTGAGAAGAAAGTTAAATGGAATTGGACAGAGGACTATATTCAGGGTTGCAACTGTGATTGGGGGTGCCCTTTTAATTTTAATGCTCCGCCGACTTAGGGTTACTGCGAAGGAATGGGTGC
>MGOH01000077.1 GCA_001795315.1 Chloroflexi bacterium RBG_19FT_COMBO_48_23 | reverse complement strand
GCCAGGTCAATGAGCTATTTGGAATCGTTTTAGACCCTCGGACTAAAACTCCGGCACTCAAAACGTGCATGGTGAGGTTGGAAAGGATTGGGAGCGATGGCTGAGATGATAACAAGACCAGAGATTGACCTAACGCGGATAGATGAACTTATAGCTGATTGTAAAGGTCAAAGGTGGGCGTTGATACCGCTCCTTCAGAAAATACAGGAAGAGTGTGGATATATCCCTCCCGCAGCGGCGCAGCCAATAGCTAGAGCTCTGGGTCTATTCCCTGTGCAAGTGCAAGGGGTAATCTCTTTCTATGAACAGTTGTATACAAAGCCGCAGGGGAAAAAGGTTGTCAGGGTATGTCGAGGAACTGCCTGCCATGTTCGGGGTGGAAAGACGATATTGAAATTGGTGAAAAAACAATTGGGGCTTGAGGAAGGGGAGACCTCCCCTGATTACGAATATACATTGGAGACGGTTGCCTGCATAGGGGTTTGTGCCCTGGCACCTAACATAGTCATTGGTATGAATACCTATGGGCACATGAATCCCAAAAAAGTAGCGCAATTGTTCAGTGAGAGAAAGGGCGGAGAATAGCATGTCGAGCCAGAGGGTCGTCTTCGTATGCCAGGGTACGGGCTGTGTATCTGGAGGAGGAGACGCCGTTTATGAGGCACTTAAGAGTGAGGTAAAACGGCAGAAGTTAGCTGATGTTGAAGTAGACTTTACTGGCTGTCACGGTTTCTGTGAGCAGGGCCCTAATGTAGTTATTGAACCTGAAGGCATTTTCTATACTCATGTAGAGCCTGGAGATGCGACGGAGATTGTTACTTCACATCTGAAAAATGGCAAGCCGGTGGAGCGCCTCTTCTATCGCGACCCGGTTACTGGTCAAAGCGTCCCGTCCTATTCGGAGATAAACTTCTATGGCAAGCAGCAGCGTGTCATCCTGCGTAATTGCGGACACATCAATCCTGAGAAGATCGACCACTATATTTCTCGAGATGGCTATAGAGCGCTCAGAAAAGTCCTTCTGGTGACGCCTGAAGAGGTTATCGAGGAAATCAAGAAGTCGGGATTGCGTGGTAGGGGAGGAGCTGGCTTCCCTACAGGGAGAAAGTGGGAATTTTGTCGGAATTCGCAGGATGACACTAAATATGTCATCTGCAATGCTGATGAAGGTGACCCCGGAGCATTTATGGACCGTTCTATCCTGGAAGCTGACCCCCACTCTGTTATTGAGGGCTTGACTATCTCCGGATATGCCATAGGGGCCAAAGAGGGCTATGTATACGTTCGCGCTGAATATCCTCTGGCAGTGAAACGATTTCGGGTTGCTCTGGAGCAGGCTAAGGAGAGAGGCTTCTTGGGCGATAAGATACTTGGCTCTAACTTTTCTTTTACGATTCATGTAAAAGAGGGTGCTGGCGCTTTTGTCTGTGGTGAGGAGACGGCATTGATTGCTTCTATCGAGGGCAAAAGGGGCATGCCACGTCCTCGTCCGCCCTTTCCTGCACAATCGGGCTTGGATGGAAAGCCCAGCAATATCAATAATGTAAAAACGCTGGCTTCGGTTCCTGTCATTATCGATAAGGGGGCTGAATGGTTCGCCAGCTTGGGCACTGAGAAAAGCAAGGGGACGGCAGTTTTTGCTCTTACCGGAAAGATTGCTAATAGTGGCTTAGTGGAAGTGCCTATGGGCACACCTTTATCTACTGTTATTTTCGATATTGGTGGTGGCATACCTCGAGGCAAACGTTTCAAAGCAGTGCAGACAGGTGGTCCGTCGGGTGGGTGTATTTCAACAAGGTTTATAGATACCTCTGTTGATTATGACTCACTAGCTAAACTAGGCTCCATTATGGGTTCCGGTGGTATGGTGATTCTGGATGAGGCTACCTGCATGGTCGAGGTGGCTAGATACTTCCTTAGTTTTACTCAGACTGAATCTTGTGGCAAATGTGTTCCTTGTCGTTTGGGGACAAGGCAGATGCTGGAAATCCTGACCAGAATTACTCAAGGCAAGGGGCTTGATACTGACATTGACACTCTGCTTACAATAGCCAGAACAGTTAAGGAATGCTCGCTATGTGGCTTGGGTCAGACATGTCCTAATCCTATCCTTACAACAATTAATTATTTCCGGGATGAATACGAAGCTCATATAAGGGAGAAGAAGTGTCCTGCTGCTGTTTGTGATTCGCTGATGATATCGCCGTGCCAGCATACTTGTCCTGTAGGAATTAACGTTCCTAAATATATCGCTCATATTGCGGCTGGTGAATATCTGGAGTCTGTCGAAACAATCAGAGAACGAAATCCGTTTCCGGCGATATGCGGTCGCATATGCCATCATCCCTGCGAAAGTAGATGTCGTCGTGGAGAGCTCGATGACTCGGTAGCTATAAGGTCGCTTAAACGTTTTGTCGCTGACTGGTACTTTGACCATTTAACCGAATTGCCTCCGCCTGAGCCTTTCCCTCGAACTAAGCCACAGAAAGTGGCAGTAGTAGGTGCTGGACCCACCGGGCTGAGTTGTGCCTATTATCTGGCTCAAATGGGCTACGGGGTAACTGTTTTTGAGGCGCTTCCTGTCGGTGGTGGTATGCTCTCTGTGGCTCTGCCTGAATTTAGATTGCCTCGTCGAGTAATCGAGCAGGAGATAGAATATATCGCCAGGCGCGGTGTTGACATAAGGTATGACGCACCTATAGGTGTGAATTACACTGTAGATGATCTCATCAAGAAAGATGGTTTTGCTTCTGTCTTTATTGCTGCTGGTGCCCAGAGAAGCCAGAAGATAGGCATACCCGGGGAACTGGAGGATGTAGAGGGTTTCCATTATGGGCTAAGATTTCTGAGAGACGTTAAGGTCGGTAAGCAGGTTAGAATTGGGCATAAGGTGGCGGTTATTGGCGGCGGCAATGTAGCTTTTGACGCTGCACGCACGGCTTTGCGTCTCGGTGCTGATGAAGTCAGCATCTTTTACCGACGGTCTAGAGAAGAAATGCCGGTAACTGAGGTTGAATATGATGAGGCGGTGGTTGAGGGCTTAAGAATTAACTTCCTTATCAGTCCTACTCGTATAGCCAGTGACAATTGGAAAGTGACTGGCCTGCAATGTATTCGCATGCAATTAGGCGAGATGGATTCCGGTGGACGACGCCGCCCTGTGCCGATTACGGGCTCGGAATTCTTTGCCGAAGCAGATACCGTAATTGCCGCAGTTGGCCAAGCGCCTGACCTGTCGTTCTTGCCTCCTGACAGTGCTCTTGAGCGCACGCGGTGGGAGACGCTTGCGGTTGATAGTAACACGCTGTCCACTAATGTTCCCGGTGTCTTTGCCGGTGGCGACTTTGTCACCGGTCCCGGCATGGTAATAGATGCTATCGCTGCTGGCAGAAGAGGAGCTCTCGCCATAGATAAGTACCTTAAGGCAGATACTTCAAGGGTAGAGATGTATGATTTGAAGACAGAGGTTATTGTGGAGTCTGCCACCAAAGTGGAAGAAGAGACATGGGAGACACAACCTCGGCTGGAAGTGCCGACTCTTCCCACCGACAAGAGGAAGAATAGCTTTGAGGAGATAGAGCTTTGCTTCTCGGAGGATAAAGCAAAATATGAAGCTAAGCGATGCTTGAGATGTGATTTGGAGCGATGATGACTGAGGCAGTTTGCAGGAATGCTCTACCGGTTATTTAGGAGGATGTGACGATGAAATCTATCACTAAGCAGAAGACTTTTGATGAAATTAAAGAACAGCTTGATGGGCTGGATAGGGTCTTCATTGTTGGTTGTGGTACTTGCGCTACTATGACTAAAACCGGGGGCAGGGACGAGGTGTTGGGTATGAAAGACCGTCTGCAAGAGGCTGGTAAAATTGTGTCGGGCTGGATGGTTATTCCAACTGCTTGTGATGAGATGACGGAGGTGGCACTTAAAGAGAACAGTGGGGCTATCAACAGCTCAAGTTGTATTCTGGTGATGTCTTGTGCCTTGGGAGTGCATAAAATCAGTTCATATGTTGATTGGGCGGTTATCCCGGCGCTTGATACACTGTTCATCGGATTGGAAGATGAGCCGGGCAATTTTCACGAAGTCTGTGCTCAGTGCGGCCAGTGTGTTTTGGGTCAGACTGCCGGCATCTGCCCGTTGACTGCCTGCCATAAGGGCTTGCTGAATGGGCCGTGCGGTGGCACCAATAAGGGTAAATGTGAAGTTGACATAACTAAGGATTGCGCCTGGACTCTTATCCACCAGCGGCTGGAAGCACAGGGCAGGCTTGATTTGATGCGTAAGTATCAGCCGCCTAAGAATTATCAGGCAACACCCAGGCCTCGGACGATTAAAATTGTGTGATTGTGGAGGAAACGATTATGGCAACACGTTTTAAGGAAGCTCTTAAGTCCAGTGAGTTTGTCATAACCAGCGAGATTGGTCCACCGAAAGGGACGAATATCGAGAAGATGTATCATCATATTGACCTCCTCAAGGACAAGGTAGTTGCCATGAATGTTACTGACCACCAGAGCTCGGTTATGCGCTTTCCTTCCATAGGTGGTTGTCTGGCTATCGTAGAGCATGGAGGTGAACCGATATTACAGATGACCTGTCGCGACCGAAATAGGCTTGCCCTTCAAGCTGAACTGCTTTTTGCCTACACGAGGGGCGTAAGGAATGTCCTTTGCCTTACTGGCGATGCCGTGCCTATCGGTGACCATAAGGAAGCTAAGGGTGTTTTCGACCTTGATTCGGCTCAATTGTTGAGGACAATTCGTCAGTTGGAATCGGGTAAAGACCTTGGAGGTAATGACCTCGACGGTGCTGTTGAATTCTGCGCCGGAGCCATAGTCACTCCTGAAGCTAATCCGATAGCGCCTCAACTGCTTAAATTTGAAAAGAAAATCGAATCTGGAGCCGAATTCTTCCAGACTCAGGCTATTTATGACCTGGATAACTTTGCCAAGTTCATGGCATATGCTCGCAAATTTCCTGTCAAGATTCTAGCAGGAATCGTCTTGCTGACCTCAGCCAGAATGGCGAAGTATATGACCGAGAATGTGCCTGGTATTTTTGTGCCGCAAAATCTTATTGATGAGCTGGCTGCAGCACCTAAGGGTGAAGCACTCAACAAAGGTATTGAGATTGCCGGCAGGATGATTGCTGCCCTGAAGAGGGATTCCATTTGTGATGGAGTCCACGTTATGGCTATCGGTAGAGAAGAGCTGGTCCCGAATATACTCACTGCGGCTGGACTCTAAATACCCAAGATAGAAAATCGGTGTGTTTTTGTCCTTTGTCGTCACCTTAGACGAAGCTAAATCATCGCCGCCACATATATCTTAATTTTTGCTGCCTTCTGGAGATTTGCTACAATTAACTTGATAGTTATATCTATTGGATA
>MGOH01000076.1 GCA_001795315.1 Chloroflexi bacterium RBG_19FT_COMBO_48_23 | reverse complement strand
GCCACTATTGCGACAATAAACAAAAACGGAATAACCAGGGACAGAATGAGGACTTGACTAGACATTGGAATCATTTCAAATTCTCGAACCTCTGACCACGGGCTTTCACCGCCGATATCATCCACAGCTTTTACCCTCCAGCTATAGCTGTCTCTGCCCAGTGCGTCATCCTTTGATAAAGTATACTCTGAACCGACTAATCCTTGCTTTATTAAGACCTGTGATGAAAAATTATCACCACGGGCAATCTCTAAGTCATAAGTTATCTTGGCTTCGGTCTCAACATCCGACCAATCAAACGTGACATTGGGTACCCCAAAGCCCTGTTGTCCAGAACCACTAAAAATGATAATTCCGATTAAGTGCTTAGCAGTTCCAAGAAATACATCGCCAACTGAATCAAAGATTCCCAATTTTTCTCCAACCGTGGGTGATAATAGCGTTGGTGCAAGAGGCGCGATTTTCTCCATGATGAATATGGCCTCAGCCGAATTGCCGGCACTTCCAATAGCTTTTACTTTGTTATCTTGTACCCTGCTCTGAAGAGCCTCGAAAGCAACACTAAAGCTACCAGTGTTGTCGGTACTGGCTTTTACATTAAGAGGCGTTCCCTCAAAGCTTAAGGTTATTGTTTCATCTTCAGTGAATCCTGTGCCGTTAACAGTTACCTTGGTCCCCTTGTTGCCCGAGGTCGGCTGCACCTCGATATTTGGGACTATGTTAAAATCGGTATCAGGAATTTCTCCTATAGGCATAAAATCATTGCCGAAGACGCCTAATTTGTGATGACCCCGAGTAGAAGGCGGGATTTTCAATGTAGCGCTAAAGACGCCATCTGTACCTGCTATTAGGTTTGTCAGGATTATTCGTTTGTCCCACATTATGGTAATCCCGTCCTCACTAGTCCGAAAGCCAAAACCATCTACTTGAATCTCGGTGCCCACTGGACCTGATAATGGCTTTACCTTTGCGAATGGGCTCACAATAAATTTGACTTCCTCGATTTCTGATGCATCGGTAAAACTGCTGAAAGCACCAATATAGTGTTCACCCTTCGATGGAGGCACCTCAACATTGATACTCCATATGCCTAGATGATTTGCCGTGGCAGAATTCGGGAAGACGATACCATCCCATGCTACTCTGATATCTTTTTCTAAGGGAGAAAAGCCGTTACCAATGATCGTAACCGACGTATATGGTCGGCCGATACGTGGAAATATTTGCATCCCCGGCAACACGGTGAATGTGGCTAATGCTGTACTGCTAGTCCAATTGCTGTCATCTGTAATTTTGATGATGTGGTTACCTTTGCAATCAGACGGGACTTTCAATTCGCACGTTAGCTCGCCTGCTTCAGATATGGGTATCCTGGTAAGTATGATTTGGTCATCCCAGTTTATGGTAGCCAAGCGGCCGGAGAAGCCGTTACCACTGACCTGTACAGATGTGCCTACTGAGCCCGATGCAGGAGCTATAGTAATGCCAGCAGCATGAACGGGAATGGGAGACACCAGAAATATCAATGGAAGTGTAAAGATTAAAGCTACAAATACCAGTAAACCTTTAGAATGCATTTTTTCTTTCCCGAAGATGTTGCTATAAAAGCACAGTTTATATTGCCCTTAAGAAAAATTCAAATTCGACCTCTGGAAATATCGAAGTTTGCACCTATTCATAATATGAAAGGCATTAAAATATATAGGGATGGGCTTCAAGACTTCTCCCGACACCTACCCGATGGCCCACAAACTCAAAAAGGAGACTGGAACCATTCTAATATTGACACAGGCTCAGCCGCAGGCGTATTCTTAATAATCAGGCTTAAATAAAAGACAGAGAGGAGGCATATTGCAATGGCAAAAACTTCGATGGAGCTGGATGAGAATGTTGCCGGGCTACTGTGTTATGTTCTAGGTTGGATAAGCGGTCTCGTTTTCTTTCTGATAGAGAAGAAGAACAAATTTGTGCGTTTCCATGCCTTGCAATCGATAATCGTCTTCGGTGTACTTAGTCTTGCCAGCATCGTAATAGGCTGGATACCTGTTATCGGCTTGGTGATTAATTCACTTATATGGGTGCTGGCAATTGTACTTTGGATACTCTTGATGATTAAGGCTTACCAGGGCGAGAAATTTAAGCTACCATGGGCAGGTAACCTGGCCGAGAAGAACGCTTAACCTGCTCTATAATTATTTTGCCTTCGAGAAATCGATGCAGAATAACTACTTCTGCGCGGGTCCAGGGAAGTGTGGTTATTTCGAAACGGCTCTTGACATCTAGTATATAGTTCTTGCCTTTTTGTATCGTCGCAACCAGATGATGCTGCTAATGTCGCTTTCAGTATTTGACAGGATTAGGCGTTGCTTGTATCATCCCTCTTATAAAGCCCTACGGACTAAGGAGCGTTTTAATATATGAGAGTACTCCTCGTTTATCCGCAATATCCAGACACCTTCTGGAGTTTCAAGCATGCATTGAAGTTCGTCTCTAAGAAAGCAGCTTTTCCACCCCTGGGGCTATTAACCGTGGCGGCAATGTTGCCCCGGGAATGGGATAAAAAGCTAATAGATATGAATGTAACAAATCTAAATGATAGAGAAATTGAATGGGCAGATTATGTCTTCATTAGCGCCATGGCCGTGCAGAAAGATTCGGCCGAAAATGTTATTAGGAAATGCAAGAACCTGGGGACTAAGGTTGTCGCCGGCGGTCCCCTTTTCACTACCGGATACGAAGAGTTTGTCGGGGTAGACCACTTTGTTCTCAATGAGGCCGAGCTCACGTTGCCGCCATTTTTGGAAGATCTGCGAAATGGATGCGTTAAGCATGTCTATACGTCTGATAAATGGGCCGACATAACAACAACTCCCATCCCTTCGTGGGAGCTCATCGATATGAAAAAGTATTCCTCAATGAGTATCCAGTATTCCAGAGGTTGCCCTTTTGACTGCGAGTTTTGCGATATCGTCGTCTTAAACGGCCATACACCACGAACCAAAAGCGCAGACCAACTGCTTAAGGAACTGGACGAATTCCACACTCGGGGATGGCGAAGCAGTGTCTTCATCGTGGATGACAACTTCATAGGGAACAAAAGGAAGCTGAAAACAGAAACTCTGCCAGCCATAATCGAATGGATAAAAAAGAGGAAAAAACCGTTCTCGCTTTTTACCGAGGCTTCTATCAATCTGGCTGATGATGAAGAACTCGTGCGATTAATGGTCGAGGCGAACTTCAATATGGTATTTATCGGCATCGAGACTACGAATGAAGAGAGTCTAGTCGAGTGCAAAAAGTCGCAAAACAGGAACCGTGACCTGGTAGCTTCTGTCAGGAAACTTCAAAACCACGGATTACAGGTGCAGGGAGGATTTATTTTAGGCTTCGACAACGACCCAGCTTCGATTTTTGAGAGTCTAATCACTTTCATTCAAAGAAGTGGGATTGTTACGGCAATGGTCGGCTTGCTAAACGCTCCTCGCGGCACAAAGCTGTATCGACGCCTGAAGAAAGAGAAGCGTTTGCTGTCCGACTTTTCCGGTGACAACACCGATTGCACCATGAACTTCATTCCTAGAATGGAATATAAAAATCTTATCAATGGCTATAAAAAAGTCATCGATACCATCTATTCACCCAAACAATATTATGAACGCATAAAAACGTTCTTGGAGGAATATAAGCCTGTAGGAGCGAAGATATTTAGCCCTCAGTTTGCACACTTAATGGCGTTCGTTAAATCCGTATGGTTCTTGGGTATAATAGGAAAAGGGCGGCAATATTATTGGAGGCTTCTCGCCTGGACATTGGCAAGACGTCCGAAATCCTTTTCTATGTCGGTAATTCTGGCCATATACGGATTTCACTTCCGCAAAGTTGTAAAGAGATACATTATTACCCTGGCGCGAGATAATGGCTCGAGGGCATAGAGCTAAATGCCAACTTTGTTAATCCGTTTTATCCACAGCGTGCCTTAATTCCTTTACGAAATTGCCAACTGCTGCCAGGTCACCAGTCTCCATGAGCTGAATTATCCGGCTGCCTACAATCACCCCATCAGCTATTTGCGCCACCTGCCTCGCCTGCTCTGAGGTAGATATCCCAAATCCAATGCACAATGGCTGCTTTGCCACCTTTCTTACCCTGGCGACAAAAGTGTCCAGTTCCGAAGGAAGATTTTCCCGCGCACCGGTAACGCCGGTTACTGAAACCAGATATATAAATCCGCGGGCTCTGTCTGCCACAAGTTTGATACGCTCCTCAGCGCTGGTTGGGGCCAGGAGATAAATGAGGTCAAGGCTGTATCTCTGGGTGATGGCTTCCAGTTCTGAGCCTTCGTCGGGCTGCAAGTCGGGGATGATTAAGCCGCCGATACCAGACCTGGCACAGGCGCTGCAGAATTCTTCCAAGCCGAAACTAAATATTGGATTAAAATAGGACATGAAAACCAGTGGTATGTTGACTTTCTGGCTTAGCTCTTCGGCTACCTCGAGACATAACTTCGGTGTAACCCCATTCTTCAAGGCGTGAAAACTCGCCTTTTGTATTGTGACACCGTCAGCCATAGGGTCAGAGAAAGGTATTCCCAGCTCCACTATATCGCAGCCACTGCTGGCAAGAAGCGGAACTATTTTCAAAGTGTCTTCAATACTGGGATAGCCTACAGTAACGTAGGATATAAGAGCCTTGTGACCCGTTCGGTTGAATACAGAGGCGATACTAGTCATTGCTTCATCCCCAGTGCTTCGACGACGATATCCATGTCTTTGTCACCGCGACCGGACAGGTTAACCACGATAATTTGCTCTTTACCTACTAACGAAGCTGCCATCTTGGCGGCATGGGATATAGCATGGGCTGGCTCAAGAGCTGGTAGAATGCCCTCAGTACGGCACAGAAGTTGAAAGGCGTCGAGTGCCTCCTTATCGCTTACTGCCACATAGGTAACACGCCCGCTGTCCTTAAGGTAGCTGTGCTCTGGACCCACACCCGGGTAATCCAGCCCGGCGGAGATGCTGTGTGTTTTCATAATCTGCCCGTTGCTGTCTTGGAGAACATAAGACTTTGTTCCATGCAGGACACCTATTTTCCCCGCTGTAAGTGAAGCGGCATGTTTCCCTGTTTTTAGTCCTCTCCCCGCAGCTTCCACACCGATGAGCTTGACATCCTTGTCTTTCAAAAAGGGATGGAAAATGCCAATGGCATTACTTCCACCACCGACACAGGCAACTATATAGTCGGGCAGACGGTTACATCTGGCCATAATCTGCTCTCTGGTTTCCTTGCCGATTACTGATTGAAAATCACGGACCATCGAAGGATAAGGATGGGGACCCACAACCGAGCCCAGGAGATAATAGCTGTCTCTGACGTTAGTTACCCAGTCTCTTATCGCCTCGTTGATGGCGTCTTTCAGTGTTCGGCTACCCCCTGAAACAGGTCTTACCTCGGCACCCATTAATTTCATTCTGAAGACATTGAGTGACTGGCGGTGCACGTCTTCCTCACCCATATAGACGACGCAATCCAGTCCTAGTAGGGCGCAGACAGCAGCGGTAGCTACGCCATGCTGCCCGGCTCCAGTCTCAGCTATGATTCTTTGCTTCCCCATTCTCCGGGCGAGTATGCCCTGCCCCAGTGCATTATTGATTTT
>MGOH01000075.1 GCA_001795315.1 Chloroflexi bacterium RBG_19FT_COMBO_48_23 | reverse complement strand
TCAAACAGGTACCGGATACCACGCAGGTACGAGTTGACCCGGTTACCGGTACATTGATTAGAGAGGGTGTCCCGTTCATTTTGAACCCGTTCGATGCCCACGCCCTGGAAGAGAGCCTCAGACTCAAGGACAAATACGGGCTCCGTGTAGCGGTGATTTCGATGGGGCCGCCCAATACCGAAGTTACACTGAAGAAGGCCCTGGCTGTTGGAGCCGACGAGGCTGTGCTCCTGAGTGACCGCGTCTTCGGCGGTGCTGACACTCTGGCTACCAGTCAAGTTTTGGCCGAGGCTATCAAGAAGCTTGCCCAGAAGGAAGAGGTAGCTATGGTCATCTGTGGTAAGCAGACCATCGATGGAGACACAGCACAGGTGGGTCCGGGAATTGCCACCCGTCTAGGATACTCACAGTTGACTCTGGTCGACCACATCGAAAATGTAGACCTCCAGGCGAAAAAGGTCAAGGTCAGGCGCAAACTGGAACGTCGTCACGAGATAGTGGAAGCACCCCTACCGGCCATGATTTCGGTGGTGCGGGAGATCAACCACCCGCGTTACCCCACCGTGCCCATGCGGCTAATAGCCGCGGATGCCACAGTAACACTCTGGGATAATAAAGCAATGACACTAGATGAAGAAACTATCGGGCTCAAGGGTTCAGCTACGCAGGTACGCAAAATCTTTTCACCGCAAAGAACCAGCGGCGAGATAATAGGCGATGGCGCCAAGGACCCCAACGAAGCCGCCCAGTTATTGATAGACAAACTGCTCGAAAAAAATCTCATTTGACCGCAGCACGCCTAAATCGCTGAATAGATAGTAGAGTCCATACATGACAGAAGAGAAAAAGATAAAGAGACCCAGAGGCATAGCCCGACTTATCCCTGGCAAGTGCATTGCCTGTGGCGACCGTTGCCAGGGTGCTTGCCCCAAAAATGCCATCGAAATGAGCGACAAGGGCGAGCCAATAATCGACGTTCAGAAATGCACTTCCTGCCGCAAGTGCATCAAGATTTGCCCGGCTGAAGCTATCGAGATTTATTACACTCCGGAAGAGCTGAAAATTCTGGCTGAAATAGAACGGGCCAAGGCAGCAGCCCCCGAAGTTGAAGAAATAAGCGCCGAAGAGGCTGTGGCGCTAGCCAAGATTAACGAGTACAAAGGTGTCTGGGTCTTCGTAGAGCACACCGAGGGCGTGCCGGCTACAGTGTCTTGGGAACTGCTGGGCATTGGTGCTGAGTTGGCTAAAACCAGGGGCGTTGAGCTATGCACAGTGGCTATAGGTGACAGCATGCAGCATCTTTGCCAGGAGTCGTTTGCCTATGGTGCGTCTAAGGCTTACCTGATGGACGACCCCATATATCACTATTACCGCACTGAACCTTACTACAAGGCCTTCTGTTTTCTTATAGAGAAATACAAGCCTGAGATTGTGCTTGTTGGTGCCACAGGTCTAGGCAGAGACCTGGCCGGTGCTGTAGCCACGCAGCTTGCCACCGGACTCACTGCAGACTGCACCGGTCTGGCAATCGATGACAAGGGCTTCCTGCTGCAGACACGTCCAGCCTTTGGCGGCAACATCATGGCCACCATTTTGACCGAACGCACACGGCCGCAGATGTCCACAGTTCGGCCGCACGTCATGCCCATGCCGGAAAAGGACGCTTCCCGAAAGGGCGAGATTATACGGGAATCCATGCCGTTGAAAGAAGAGGATTTCGCTGTCAAGATAATAGAGATCATCGAAGATGCCACGCGTGGAGAAGAGTACGTGGATGTGGCAGCGGCGGATATAATCGTCTCCGGCGGACGAGGCATACAGGCTAAAGAGAACTTTTCAATGCTACAGGAACTGGCTGACGAACTGGGTGGCGTGGTAGGTTGTTCGCGCGCCGTCGTTGAGGCTGGCTGGATGCCTGTCGAGCGCCAGGTGGGTCAAACCGGCAAGACGGTCAGGCCAAAGATTTATATCGCCTGCGGTATCAGCGGAGCTATTCAACACCTGGTCGGCATGCAGCAATCTGATGTAATCATCGCCATCAACCGCGATAAGCAAGCACCTATCTTTGAGGTAGCAACTTACGGGATTGTGGGTGATGTCTTTGAATTAGTTCCGGCTATCGTCAAGCGGATTAGAGAATTGCGTACCAAGAGAGCAAACTAAAGCCCAATGCGAGAACATCGATACCCAAAAAGGAGTAAATCGTGTCACCCAATATAATTGTCTACGCGATTGTTTTTATAGCCGCCATGGCGTTCTTCAGCTGGAGTTGCTACAGGCGCTTTCGCCTGGTAACTCTGGGAGTAGGCGAAAATCGCTTCAACGAAATCGGTAAGCGAATAGGGAACATGCTGATTTACGCCTTCGGTCAGCGGCGAGTTGTCAGCCGACCCTTCGGAATAAACCACTTTGTCCTTTTCTGGTGCTTCCTAATTCTGATACTCGCCAATACCGAGTTCCTGTTCAACGGCCTCTTCCCAGACTACATCAGCCTGTCACGCCTGCCGATGGGTGCAAACTACACACTATCCTTCATCTTCGACGTGGTATCACTTCTAGCACTGCTGGCGGTTTGCATTGCTATCATCCGCCGCTTAGCCTTCCCTCCACCATACATAGAAGCCCGCAGCCGGGATGCCTTTGTTATCCTGGGCTTGGTCGGCACACTGATGATTGCCTTCTTCGGCTTACAAGGTAGCGAGATTGCGCAGGAGACTCAAGAAGCCGCCAGATACATGCCCGTATCCAGCTTAGTGGCTTCTATCTTTATGTCAAATGCCTCATCCCAAACGCTGGACTGGTTGACCACTTTCTTTTGGTGGATTCACGCCATAGCGCTGCTCGGTTTCCTTACCTATCTCCCTTACAGCAAGCACATGCATATCATGACTTCCATCCCTAACTGTTTCTTTAAGAGCATGGAAAAGGTCACCACCCAGCCACGAGAAGAGTTCAAAAAGGGCAACGCTTTTGGCGTCGGGCAGGTAAACGAGTTCACCTGGAAGGGCCTATTTGACTCTTATTCCTGCACCGAGTGCGGCCGTTGCTCCGACGTTTGCCCGGCAACATCCACCGGCAAACTATTGAACCCACGGCTTGTGGTTCACGATATCAAGATGAACTTGCTCAAGAATGGGCCATTGATTACAAACAATGAGAAGGAAATAGCCTTACCCCTGATCGGTGGTGATCATGAAGGCAGCATAGCTGAAGAGGTTATCTGGGCATGCACTACCTGCAGTGCTTGCATGGAAGTATGCCCGGTATTCATAGAACATGTGCCTAGAATCGTCGATTTGCGGCGACACCTTGTAGAGATGAAAGCTAAATTCCCCGAGGAATTACTGGCCTTTTTCGAGAATATGGAACAACGTAGTAATCCCTGGGGTATTGCTCCTGGTGACCGCGCCAAATGGGCATCGGAAATCGATGTCAAGCCTTTTGAGTCCGGTAAAACAGAATATCTATTTTACGTAGGCTGTGCTGGTGCTTTTGATGCCCGAAGCAGACGGGTGAGCGTAGCTATAGCCAGAATTCTCAATACCGCCGGAGTTTCCTGGGGCATACTCGGGAAAGATGAGTTGTGCTGCGGTGACAGTTTGCGTCGGCTGGGCAACGAATTCGTCTTCGAACACATGGCTAAAGAGAATGTCAAAATGTTCACCGAGAGTGGTATCAAAAAAATCATAACCGAGTGCCCACACTGTTACAGTACCCTGAAGAACGACTACCGTCAGTACGGTATTCAACTGGAAGTTATCCATCATACTGAATTGATTAGTAACTTGCTCAAAGACGGTAAACTAAAATTGAACGGGGCCATAGACCTGAGTAATGTGGTATTTCATGATTCTTGCTACCTGGGACGTTACAACATGATTTACGAAGCTCCACGCGACGTTATCACTGCAGTCACCGGGCAGGCACCGACCGAAATGGAACATCACCGTGACAACTCCTTTTGCTGCGGTGCCGGAGGTGGGCGTATGTGGATGGAAGAAAGCACCGGAAAACGCATAAACGTGGCACGAACAGAAGAAGCTTTGAAACTGAACTCAGACACAATTTGCGTCTGCTGCCCGTACTGCATGACCATGTTTGAAGACGGACTGAAGGACAAGAACGCTGACGACAGGGTACGGGTGTTGGACCTGGCTGAGATTGTAGCTAGAGCACTGAAATAATGAGATAGCACAATTTTCCGCTGCCCAGAACCCTCATAACTTGCATCCTTGTTGAGTAAAGCCTTAAAATCACTCTTATCATGCAGGGAAAGCATCTATCATCCACTCAAAACAATCGATTTGTGCGCCCACGTCGAATAAATTTTATTAGGGGACACAGTCTATGCCAACTGAAAAACGTGTAAGAAAAAGCCTGGAGGAAATATTGACACCGGGTGCTATGCGCAGCCCGGTTAAATTAAATCTAGTCCGTGAAATCGCCATCTCTGACCAGAAAGTCGATATTACCCTCGCTTCTGCAGCCCTGAACCCAGGCGCTCAAGACTGGCTAAAGTCCAAAATCAGTGAAACTATCGGGCAGCTGCCGGGTGTAAGTCAGGTAAATGTAAACTTCATAGAGGCCACACCTAAAGACGTCAACGATGTCGGCCACGTTATAGCCGTCATGAGCGGCAAAGGCGGTGTAGGCAAGTCCCTGGTAGCAGCGCTTCTCAGCATTGCCCTCGCCCGCCAGGGGAAAGAGGTCGGCATACTCGATGCTGATATCACCGGCCCCAGCATACCCAAGATATTCGGCCTGGGCAGTGTGCGACCCAGCAGCAGCGAAACAGGCATTTTGCCGGTTTTATCAAAACTTGGAATCGGCATCATGTCCATCAACCTTCTCCTGGAACACGAAGATGACGCAGTAATCTGGCGCGGGCCCATTATAAGTAAGGTCATCCAACAATTCTGGGAAGATGTTCTCTGGGGTAAACTCGATTATCTTATAGTCGATCTGCCGCCAGGCACCGCCGATGCTCCTCTGACCGTAATGCAAATGCTTCCAGTATCCGGAGTAGTCATAGTGTTCAGCCCTCAGGAGCTGGCAGCGATGGTGGTAAAGAAAGCAATAAGAATGGCAAACCAGATGAAAATACCTATACTGGGAGTTGTAGAAAACATGAGCTATCTCACCCTGCCTGACAGTGGCAAGAGGCTGGAGTTGTTTGGTAAAAGCCGAGGCCAGGAAATGGCGGAGGCAGCCGGGGCACCCCTTTTAGCCCAAATACCTGTCGACCCCAAACTGGCTCAGCTCTGCGACCAGGGCAAAATCGAGCGCTACAGCTCAGAAATATTCGACAGCCTCAGCCGGAACTTCATTAAAGCACTGCCCCTCAAGGCAAAACAGACTTAAACCAAATAGGAGACTGGATATGACCGATAAATTCGATGAACTGGAAAAAGAAGTGATGGAAGTGATGAAGAAAGCATATACCGAAACCGTCATAGACCATGCCATGAATCCCAGAAATACAGATAAAATTAACAACGCTGATGGTTTTGCTTCGATAACCGGTCCCTGTGGAGACACTATGAAGATATGGCTAAAAGTAAATGATGGCAAGATAGTGGGCAGTACTTTCTGGACAGATGGCTGTAGCGCCACCGTTGCTTGCGGCAGCATAGCAACAGAGATGGTTAAGAGCGAGGATATTACACAAGCACTGGCCATCAGTCAAAGTGACATCCTCGAAGCCCTGGGTGGATTGCCTGAGGGCAACCATCACTGCGCCCTATTAGCCGCCAATACAGTCAAGGCAGCAATACAGGACTACATAACCATGAGAAAAGAACCATGGAAAAAGGCCTACAGAAAATGCTAAAGCCGAAAGATACTACATCCTCTTCCAAGACAGTTAAATTGATGCCTCAAATAGTATCAGTTGTAGGTAAATCGAAATCAGGGAAGACCACGCTCATTGAAAAGCTGATTCCGGAGCTAAAGTCACAGGGCTACCGCGTGGCCACTATCAAACACTCCGCTCATAGTCTAAGTTTTGATAAACCAAGTAAGGATAGCTGGCGTCACATTAAAGCCGGCAGTGCTGCTACAGCCATCGCCTCCCCAGACCAGATTGTGTTAATACAACCGGTTACTGAAGAACCCGAGCTAAACATGATAGCCCGTATCGTCGGTGAGGATTATGACATCATTCTCGCCGAAGGTTTTAAGCAAAGCAACGCACCCAAGCTGGAGATTCACCGCAAGGCAGCCGGCCCACTTCTTAGTAAAATCAGCAACCTCATAGCCATAGCCACTGATGAACCACTGGAAACCAAAGTCAGACAGTTTTCCTTGCACGACATAAAAGGCATAGCCAACTTCCTGGAAAATAGCTTCATAAAGTCCAAATAATAGGAGCAACGAGCTGCTTAATTTAACCATTGACGGCATTAAGGTCAAAGCTAAAGAGGGGATCAAAATCCTGTGGGCAGCCCTGGATAACGGGCTTTACATACCTAATCTATGCGCTATAAGAGAAGCCGTTACACCTTTTGCTTCCTGCCGCCTCTGCTTTGTGGAAATAGAAGGCAGAAGCGCCCCGGTCACCGCCTGCACCGAGCCTGTCAGCGATGGCATGGTAATTCACCTGAATACCCCGAAGGTTAAAAGACTCAGAAATACCGCCTTCGAGCTTCTTCTCAGCCATCATCGCCTTGATTGTGCTAATTGTACCAAGAACCGAACCTGCGAGCTTCAAAATACGGCCTCTCGCCTTGGGCTGAAACTGAAGCCTAAGCGACTCAGATGCATACCGCGAGATTTACCTGTAGATTCAAGCCATACCCTGTTCACATATGACCCCAATAAATGCATCTTATGCGGCAAATGCGTTTGGGTGTGTCACCAACAAGGCTCAGGCATACTCGACTTCGCCTTCAGGGGCATTGATACTGTGGTCAGCACTTTCTCTGGTATGCCCTTAGCCGAAGCAGGTTGTACCTCATGCCTGGCTTGTGTTCACGTTTGCCCCGTAGGCTCCCTCGTAGCCAAGCCCGGCGTGGGCCCCATCTTCATACCAAGAGCAGGCATATGAGATTATTTACCAGGATGTAGCAGCGAGTATCTAGCTTCTTTGACTTCAACCCCAAAGGAACGCTGTACTCCTAACCATCTTCCCATGCACCCGGCCCGATAAGAGGTACGAAGCGGCAGCCACCCAGACTCTGGACCAGATGCTTTCTCTTTCGCTTGGTGACTTTGAGCAAATCCTGTTCCCATCTCGAACCTACGGGGATGACCAATCGTCCACCTAATACCAACTGCTCAAGCAATACATCAGGGACACGTGGAGCACCGGCGGTAACTATTATGGCATCATATGGCGCTCCGGCTGGCCAGCCTAAAGCCTCACTGGATGTGTGAATCTCGAAATTTTTATAACCAAGCTCGCTCAGAACCCGCCTGGCCGACTCAGCTAACTGGGGAATTCGTTCGATGCTGACCACCCATTTAGCCAGCTCAGCTAATATCGCTGTCTGATAGCCGCTTCCAGTACCTAACTCCAGTACCTTCTCTTCACCCTTAAGCCCCAAAGCTTGAGTCATCAAAGCCACGATGAAAGGTTGAGAAATAGTCTGCCCAAAGCCGATGCTCAAGGGCATGTCTTCATAAGCTGCGTAGTAATGGTCAGGTGATACAAAACGCTCTCGGGGCACGCGTATCATAGCTGACAGCACACGTTTATCACGAATCTCGTGCCGCAGACAACCGAACAGTCTGGCTCGAGCTGTCTCTAAACCCACACACTTGCTACCTTAGGCTTCAACTGAGAATGAAAGCTAATATAAAAAGTATTATAAATAGGGCGCCAGAAATGATGCCTATTAGCCGCAACTCAGGTAATATGTACCGATAGCTGCTTGCTTGAGCCGGCGAGATAGCTGATGCAACCGAAGGAGCCGCTGCTTTAGATGCAAGCATCGGTTTAGTCGGATGAATACGTCCGACTGGTGCTCTTGGTGCTAGCTTGCCAGCCGCTCGAAGCTTAGCTTTACGTCGCGATTTTTTCCCCATAATCTTACTCCAAAAAATATATCATTTTATCTCTAGCGCTGTATATCAAGGACGAAGCTCTACCTGAGTATAAGCCCTTGTAGTTGAAATATGGGCGTGCCCCAGAAGTTCCTGAACAGACTCCAGGTCAGCACCACCCTTCAGTTTATGGGCAGCGAAGCTGTGTCGCAAACTGCGAGGCGTCACCTTACCTCTAAGCCCGACCTTATCAGCATAGCCCTGAACAATCTGCCAGAAGCCTTGCCGGGTAAGACGTTCACCACGGCGATTGAGGAACAAAGCTGTTTCCTTTTCATTGCTTAATAAATCAGGGCGAACGACATCGATATACTCTTTAATGAGCCGTGACACCGAGGAATCTATAGGAATAACTCGGGACTTTGAACCCTCCCCCAGGCACCTCACCGTGTTCTTCCTCAAATCGATGTCCCGCGTGTTCAACGCCATCAGTTCACTGGCTCTCAAGCCAGTGGCATAAAGCACCTCCAACATTGTTTTATCTCTCTTTGCATCGATGGTGGAAAGTTTTACTGGTTCCGATAATAGGCGACGGACTTCGGAAACAGATAAGGGTTTAGGCAGATGTTTGCTTACATGAGGCGAGGCCAGATTAGGTGCTAAATCGCCTCTCAGCTTGCCCCTATCCACCATAAACTTAAGAAAGGATTTAGCTGCAGCTATCTTGCGAGCCACCGTAGATGACTTGTACTTTCTATCCCTAAGGCTATGCAGATAACCCGACAGGAGCTCAGCGTTCAACCTGGGCTCCGAAAGGTCTCGTCCGGCTGCTGCGTTCTCCGATTTTACATATTCAGCCAGTTGAGTCAAATCGTTGTGATAAGCTGCCAAAGTGTTCTGGGAGCATTTCTTCTCGTTGATTAAGTAATCCAGGAATGACTTTATGTCTTCTTCCATTTCACAACGCCCTGCCTATTCTAGCACAACACAATCATCAAAGCTACGTATATAAATGACATTTTCAAGAGTTTTTATCTACTTTTAAGACTTTTTGTCTACTTTCCCCACCCAATGCTACAATAAACTTCAGCAGAATGCTTACATATATCGAGGAACAGCTAAAAACACTGCCGGCAAAGCCCGGAGTATATCTTTTCAAAGATAATCAGGGTAAAGTAATTTATGTCGGCAAAGCAGCCAGCCTGCGTAACCGGCTGAGATCTTACTTCAGCCCCAGTACCAAACTATCATTCAAGCTTGAAAAGCTGGTAGCCAGTATAAGCGACTTCGAGACCATAGTTACCGACTCGGAACAGGAAGCCCTCATCCTGGAATGCAACCTGATTAAGAAATACCGCCCCAGCTACAATGTGCGCCTGAAGGACGACAAAACCTTTCCTTACCTTAAAATAGAAGTAAAAAATGACTGGCCAGGCATCCGCATTACGCGTCGTTTCCATAAAAACGGGGATAGGTATTTCGGCCCCTTCGCCGGTGCCAGCTCCTTACGCCAGACATTAAGGTTAATAAAGAAAATCTTCCCCTTTCGCTCCTGCAACAAGACAATAACAGGCAAAGATACCAAGCCCTGCCTGGAGTATCACATCAACCGTTGTCTGGGGCCATGCATCGGTGCTATAAGCAAGGAAGATTATCAGGAGATGATAAATCAGGTTGTCCTGTTTCTTGAAGGCAAGCAGGAACTGGTTATTCGAGACCTCAAAAACAAAATGAAAAAAGCCTCGCAGCAACTCCAGTTCGAAAAAGCAGCCTTGCTCCGCGACCAGATTCAGGCTATACAAGAGGTTATCGAAGGACAAAGGATTGCCGTCACCGTAAAAGGTGACCTGGATGCTATTGCCCTGGCACAAACAAAAGACCTTGCCTACGTAGAGATTTTCTTCATCCGCAGCAACAAACTCATCGGCCGTGACTATATCCTGTTGGACGGAATCCGGGATGAGGAACCGAGCCAGATAATAGCCAGCTTTATCAAGCAATACTATGCCTCAGCCTCCTCAATACCACCTCTAATCTTGCTCCAGTACCCTACCGATGAATCTGAGGTTATAACCAGATGGCTGGCGAATCAGAGAGGCGCATCAGTCAAGTTACATGTGCCGCGCCAGGGAAGCAAAAAACAGTTAATGGACATAGTCGTGGAAAACGCCCGGCAGGGACTGGCTTTGTACCAGGCAAAACAATCGACTCTCATAGAATCCGTTCTCGTGTTAGAAGAGCTGAAGGATAGACTCAACTTGCCCGGAATCCCGCTGAGAATAGAGGGCTACGATATCTCAAATATCCAGGGCAATCTAGCAGTCGGCAGCATGGCTGTTTTTGAGAAAGGCATGCCCAAGCCGGCACATTACCGGCGCTTCAGAATCAAATCGGTAGCCGGCATAGATGACTATGCCATGATACAGGAGGTATTAAGACGACGTTTCAGGCGGTCCCTGGCTACTGACGAGAAATGGTCGATAATACCCGACCTGCTTCTCATCGACGGCGGCAAAGGCCATCTCAATGCTGCACTGCAAGTAATGAAGGAATTGAAGTTGGACTCCATTCCTGCTGCCAGCCTGGCTAAAGAAAAGGAGGAGGTATTCATACCCGGCAAACCTGACCCGCTTGACATCCCGCAGACTTCCGCAGCGTTGTACCTGCTGCAAAGAATTAGAGACGAAGCCCATCGCTTCGCCTTGGGCTATCATCAAAGGCTACGGCACAAGGAGGTCATCTCTTCGGCTCTGGATAGCGTCCCGGGCATCGGCTCTAAGCGCAAGAAGGCATTGCTCAAAAAATTCGGCTCGGTAAGGGGCATCAAAGAGGCATCGATAGACGATCTGGCCACAACAACAGGAATAACAACCAAACTGGCTGAGAAAGTGAAGGAATACCTGTGATTCAGGATTATTCATTCTCTGTAGTGGCGACTTTTTAAGGTCGCCTGGGGACTGGATTATTGCTGTATGCCTAAAAGCTGGGCCAGACTTTTGGCATTCCTTATTGCATAAGCGCCGGCATCGTTGTTGAAATAAATATAAACAGCTTTCAGATTTCTTCCCAGTTCAGCGATTTTCTTTGCCCAATATGAAAGCTCCTCATCGCTATAGCAGCTCCAGTATAAGCCAGTGCTGCCGTGAAACCGCACATAGGCGAAATCAGCCGTAGCTACCACAGGACAGGTAAAGTCAGGCATATCGAAGACACACAGGCCGGCATTATATCGCTTCAGGATATTGAGAACACCATCATCGATCCAGGACTCATGGCGAAACTCGAAAACATGGCGATACTGGCGAGGTAATATAGAAAGGAAGGCCTCCAATGTTCCATCGTTACGCTTCATGGTTGGCGGCAACTGATACAGCAGCGGTCCGAGCTTACCTTGCAGAAAATCAGCTCGCGCTAAAAAGCTCTGCATCGACTCTTCCGCATTCTTCAGCCTCTTTATATGAGTTATAAAGCGGCTGACTTTAACAGCGAAGACAAAACCTCTGGATGAAGATTCCCGCCAATTTATAAAAGCTCTTTCCGAAGGAAACCGATAGAAGCTGTTATTTAGTTCCACGGTGCTAAAATGCTGAGCATAAAATTCCAGCCATTTCGGCCTGGCTAGCTTCTCAGGATAGAAAAGCTTCCGCCAGTGCTCATAATGCCAGCCGCTTGTACCTATATAATACTCGGCCATGACTCATCCCAAGAATGGACTTCACCGCTACCCACGGGCTATAATTAACTACCGATGAAACAGCCAGATAGCCAATCAATGCTT
>MGOH01000074.1 GCA_001795315.1 Chloroflexi bacterium RBG_19FT_COMBO_48_23 | reverse complement strand
TCTTTAGCCATCTTAGCATACTCTGAAACCGGGGCTTACGGCTAAAGAGTATGCTAAGATGGCTCTCGACCAAGGTCTTTGTGGTAGCGCCTCCAATGACCCCGTTTTCTCTTTGGCTACAACCTTAATGAAAGAAGTACGGGAAGGACGGATGCCTGGTATCAGGGCTAATGGAAGACCGCAGCGGTTCTACCCTGACAACTATACCTCAAGTGGGGATATGAAGAAAATAGCTGATGACATAGTGAAGAAGACCCTATCTAATTGGGATAAACCAATTACAATTCTTCTTCCTAACGATGTTTCTGAGAGCATAGAAATACTGATAGAGGTCAACAAGTTTGAAAATCGGACTGAAGCATTGGTCTGGCTTGCACGTGAGGGCATTAAAGCAAAAAGCCTCGAATTAGCACAAGTAAAAAAGGTCGCAGAGCAAATTAAGCAATTAAAGCAATCAGTGCCAGTTTAGAGTGAAATCGCTCACATCGGTCAATACCTGATACTGCTGAACAAGCTGTAAGGGTAATTTAATTACCATACTCTAGCTACGAAACTAAAACTTCCAAAAACCGAAGAGGAAAATCGAAGCTGAATTGGGGTAATAATATTACCTTTATGGTGGGCCATTGTGGACTCGAACCACAGACCCCGGTCTTATCAGGACCGTGCTCTAACCGACTGAGCTAATGGCCCCACTTGGCAAGAAGTATAGCTTTTGCCCAGAGTTAGTGTCAAGGTTCTGGCGACCTTGAAAGCACAGCATCACTGTTCGGCGGCTCTTCGGGCTTCTCCGTATTTGAACAGGGCATACATGGCGCGAGCGCATTGCTCGGGAGTGTCATATACTGGTATACCAGCTTCTTTCAAGATATCCAGGGTGGGGTCGTCGGTGCGGCGAAAGCGTATTGTAATTATTGGCTTGTTGTATTTTTGGGGTAGGGTGGCAAAAATCTTTGTTGCTTGGAGTACGGTCTTGATGGCATCAGGCAGAGACTTGTCGTTATCCGCTGAGGTGGGCTTAGGCCCCCAAAACATGGGATTTACAGGTACGTTGGTTATCACGCCATCGATGTAATCCAGCCTTAGGAGTTTTTCTACTATTTTCGTTTCATCGATGGCAGTCCTGTAGCCGCTGGCGAAATCAATCGGGTTTCTGGCTGGAGGTGCGTGGGGTGGTAAAAGTTTCTGTAAACTGATCGCTGTCTCCTTGTCGAATTCAGGAACTTCAAGTCCTAGAGAGGCGCAGGCATCGGTAGCTACAACACCCTGTCCACCACTTCCCATAATGGCCACTCTTCTTCCTCTAAGAGAAGGCTGCTCTACAAGTGCTTCAGCCATCTCGAAGGTATGTATAGCTTCTCTAACTCTTATGATACCTGCCTGGCGGCACATGCCTTCAAATATCTCTTCGGAACCAGCCAGAGATGCTGTATGGGATAATGTGGCTCTGGCACCGGCGTTCGTGCTGCCGCCCTTATAAATCACTATTGGTTTTCTCTTTATCACTTCCCTGGCGAGTTCAAAGAATCTTTTGCCATCTTTGAATCCTTCCATGTAAAAGACAATAACCTTTGTATAATCATCATTAGCCAGGTATTCCAGGTATTCGGAAGCAGTGATATCAGCCTGGTTCCCTATGCTTATGAATTTACTCAGCCCATATCCTTTGGCGTTGGCTATTTCGGAGAGATATCCGCCGAAAGTCCCACTCTGAGAGACAAAGGCGATGGTTCCTGGTTTAGGTGCCTGGTAAAAACAAAGATTGAGGTTTCCGGCAGCGCTCCATATTCCCATACAATTGGGTCCTACAAATCGTATCTTCCCTGCTCTGGCTATTTTTACCACCTCGTCTTCGAGTGCTTTTCCTTTACTACCGGCCTCGGCAAATCCACCCGGGATTAGGACCGCTCCTTTTACACCTTTTTGCGAACACTCTCGCATAAGCTCAGGGACGGTAGGAGCAGGAACTGTCATCACTGCGAGGTCAACCTGGTCTGGTATATCCAAGACACTACGATAAGAACGGAGACCCAGGATTTCTTTTTTATTTGGATTAACCGGATATATGGCTCCGCTGAATCCCGTGTTCAGCGGCCTTTCCACCATTAGATAGCCCCATTTACCGGCCGTATCGGAGGCGCCTAATACGGCAATCGATTTAGGCTTGAAGATGGGGTCTAATTGCTTTACGATGCTGTTCAACTTTGTAGCTCCTTATTTGCTGGCGCAGCCCATTATTATACTCGATTTGGCGTACTTTCTGCTCACTACATGTATCAAGTTGCTGGCTTTCTCTACCATGCCTAAAACATTTTTATGGGTTGGTAAGAGCTATGGAAAATGGCATATCCGACATGGTCCATAAGGGCGCCACTTTCCTTGTCGGCTGGATTACTGTATTGTAGGTAGACTTGCTAATGGTTCCGATAGCCTATTGTTTTTATTGACGCAGGGCTTCGATTTAATCCACCAGCTCGTTGAGGCCGGTGTAGCTATCGGTCTGCCGGCGAAGCTGATAATCTAGTTCTCCTATGGTTACCTCAGCCGTAGAAAACACAGTTGCCCTGGCAAGATGACCGCCGGAGCAGATATCGTGTCCTGAAAGTTGAATGTGTATGTGGATAATTGTAGTATCGTCCTTGATTGCTATTGAGCCCTGTGCGCAAACGATTTCTAACGGACCGCGATAATCTACGCTGTCATATTTCCCGGGTAGCGCTTTTAGGAAGTTGAGCTGGGCATTTTCAATTGACCCTATAATGCCGATGACTACACCCGATTGAACTTCGTATTCCCGACAATAGCGTGTTATCTCATTGAGCAATTCTTGTCCCGGTTTCACCCTGAATACATGTATCCTTTTGAACAATGAGCTACCTCCTCTTTACTGTACTTGCTTTCCTGGTTTATCATAGCCTTAGTCTGGTATTCTTTCAATCCCTGCATTTTTGCTAATATGCTCTGGGTGGTAATTTTTATTATGTTTTTTCAGTCATTTAGTTGAGTTAAAGTTATTGAATCTGTGTGCTATACTTATCGAGTGCAGGTACGGGGCGAAAAAGAGAGATAGTGATGGGAGTTAGACTTTACAAGGAACCGAAGTTGAATGAACCGATTATGGTAGCCTGCTGGCCGGGAATCGGGAACATTGGCGTTATAGCGGTTGATATTTTGAGAAGGGTGATGGCAGCAGAGGAACTCGGCGAGATAGAGCCATGGGAATTTTTCTATCCGAGAAGGGTTTTAATAAGAGACGGTGAATTGAAAGGTTTGGAATTCCCCAGCAATAAATTCTATTTTAAGAAGACCGGGAAAAAGGATGTGTTGTTCTTTATCGGAGAAGAACAGCCAAGCGATGGAATCAGGGCTTATGCTGAGGGAACGAAAGCTTATAGAATGGCTAACCTTGTTATAGATGTGGCACTGAAATTCGGATGTCATAGAGTTTATACGTCGGGAGCAGCTGTTGCCCCCATCCATCATACTGCCAGGTCGAGAGTCTGGGTGGTGCCTAATAGTGAAAACTTGATTGATGAAGCAAAAAGCTACGAGAATACAGTGTTAATGTCAGACATAGAGGACAGGGATGGGCAAGGAAATATTACTGGATTAAACGGGTTGCTGTTAGGTGTTGCCAGGAAGAGGGGTCTGGAGGCTATCTGTGTGATGGGTGAGGTACCGGTTTATATTCACGGTTTCCCTATTCCATACCCCAAAGGGTCCAAGTCTGTGCTCGAAGTGTTAAGCACTGCTTTGGGAATTGAAGTTCCGATGGATGAAATTAACGCTCTTGTCCAGCAAAGCGAGAGTGAAATTGATAGTGTGTATGAAAGGCTTCCTTCGGAGATAAAAGAACAACTTGATAAATTGAAGTATGTGACCTATGCCAAGCCCAGTGAGCCGGAACCCATAACGGAAGAGGACAAGAAAAAAATCCTGCAAGAAATCGACAAGCTCTTTAAAAGAGAGCCCGGAGGAGACTAGTTTTGAGCGAAGGACAGTCGTTTAAACTCTTTGCTAAACCTAAGTTAGAGAGCTCGTCTTTGGTTGTAGCCTGGAATCAGGATGTCGGAAAAGTTGGGCCAGGTGTTGTTGGCTATTTAAATAGAAAGCTGGAGGGTCGAGAGTTTGCCGAGATTAATCCCGAGGGCTTTTTCTCGCTCGGCGGAGTTTCAGTGGAGGAAGATATAGCCCAATTTCCGGAAAGCAAGTTTTACTGGTACCCGGAGAAAAGCCTGGTTATTTTCAAGAGCGATATACCACAGTACGAGTGGTATGGATTTCTGAGTTTGGTCCTGGACATAGCTGAGAAATATTGTAAGGTGAAAGAAATATACACTGTTGGCGGTATGGTTTCTACTGCTGCTCATACGACGCCACGAATGTTATTGTCTGTGGCCAATTCGGCTGAGATGAAGATGATGTTGGGCCATTATGAGCTTGTTAGCGATATGGATTATGAAACTCAAGATGGTCAAAGGCCGACCTTCAGCTCATTTCTTCTCTGGGCTGCCAAGAGGAGGAATATTGTCGGTGCAAGCCTTTGGGTGACATTACCCTTCTATTTATTGGCAGTTGCAGACCCGCAGGCCTGTAAAAAGCTTGCAGAATTCTTTAACGGACGTCTTGAGTTGGGTATTGATTTCTCAGATATAGATGAAGAGATAGTAAGTCAGAACAAGGAAATAGCTCAGGTGAGGAACAAGTTTCCTGAGCTCGATGATTACATCAGCAAACTTGAAGGCAACGTCAGCCTCAACGTCAACGAAAGTGAGAAACTGGTTAGGGAAATAGAGGAGTGGCTGAGAAGAACACGTTGAAGTTGAGCCATTGCAAGGTTTAATGACCTGGCGGGCGCGCTTTATTTGGCACTCTTAACGATTGCGACCAGAGTTCCAGGCCCGCCATGTACTCCTAGCGCCGGGCCAAGTCTTGATATTCGTGGTGCAATATTGGGGAAGAGGGAACGTGCATAGTCGGCAAGTGTTCTGGCATCGTCTGGTGTAGTGCTGTGGACTATAGCCAGATCATCGATGTCTGATGATGCTATGAACTCGCGTAGCCTGTCTAGCCCTTTGGCTCGGGTGCGTGTTAATCCGGCTGGACGGACTTCGCCATCATGGAGAGTGATCAAGGGTTTCACGTTAAGTTTTGATTCTATAGCGAAAATTGTTTTGCCGAGGCGTCCGCCTTTGACTGCATATCTTAGAGTGTCTAGAAGCGCCAGGGCACGCAGTTGATTAATGGTCTCGTGTGCTTTCTCTACTACCTGTTGTAAGTTACAGCCGGCTTTGGCAGCATGAGCTGCAACTATGGCTACAAGACCTTGCCACATCGTTATGCCACGAGAGTCGATAACTTCAATCTTGGAACCCTTCTTTTCAGCGATCTCTTTGCCCATAAGAGCAGAATCGCGCATGGCGCTGTGTTTGCTGGTAACATGTATAGAAACGATCTCGTTGGTTTCCTTGGCGACCTCCTCGTAGACTTTGGCGAAATCCCCTGGCGATGGTGCCGCGGTAGATGGATGAATCGAGCTGGTTACCAGTTTGTGATAGAATTGATCGCAGTCAATGTCGACTCCATCACGATAAACCTCGTTACCAAAGCGGAGATATGCTGGTACTACTGTAATGCCTAATTTTTTAGCTTCCTCTTGTGTGATATCAGAGCAACTATCAGTAACGATTTTGATTGACATAAATCAACACCTTTTCAAAATTTATAGCGCATGTGAGATTGAAGTTAAAGTATACTGTATGATGGTGAGTGTGTAAAGCAATTAACTGCCACTAAGTCATCTGGCTTGAAGTATAGGCTTCGGCGGGTTAAAATGAGCATTGGCTGTCGTCTTAAGGTGTATAGCTTTGGTAGATTCGTATTGTCTGTCTAGTTTTAATTAGGGGTGGTAGTCGAATGCAACAGATTTTTCCCTGTCCTACATGCGGAGCCCAGAATTATATAGGCCAGGATTTCTGCCAGGGGTGTGGACAGAAGTTCCAATATAATTGTCCTAATTGCGGTGCTATTGTGGATTCTACACTGCTAAATTGTCCCGGGTGTCGAG
Organism: Chloroflexi bacterium RBG_19FT_COMBO_48_23; assembly: GCA_001795315.1. The sequence continues at coordinate 1,752 of MGOH01000074.1, read as the reverse complement.
AAAGTCTCTTTTGGCCAACGCCACAGAGGGTAAGGCCTTTCCCAAAGCAGCCGGCAGCCTATCAGAGGACTGGGGAAGGTGGAGAGGAGGGGGCGAAAGCAAAGCAGAAGTCTGACCCGTGGCTTACAGGATGCCTCGGTTTAGTGATTATCGCATTCTTAGCGCTGGGAGCCTATTTTGTCTATGATAATTACATCAAAAGCCCGTCGCCTGCGTTGCCTGACGTAACTGGTTTCAATCAAATGCAATTCCGGGAATTCGAACCTGGCCAAGATGTAAGTACAATCGTTTACCAGGTCAATGAGATGCAGGAGTGGCTATAGGTGTTGTGCTTTATGATTTTGACTTGGGAGAGGCCTGTGGCTATCTCAGCAATAGTTGAATAGCCGGGTTGATTTGAATTAACTGGATGAACGTCAATATAGTGGTACTACATTAGGAGGATTCATGATAAAGCAGATGCTCGATTTTTTTGTCTATTTTTTCTCTGTTAATCCGAATGCCTTAGGACTTCTTCTGGCTTGGCTGCTGGCTTTGGCTTTTGGTGCAATCTGGCTTGCCTGCTATCGTCCGCCGCTGATTACTAAGCCGTGGCTATGGGCAGTGTTTGCTGGAGGTGCTGTCCTGGCGCCTATTGCTATTGTCGTTACAGCATTTCCGCTCAGGTATGGGATTTCGTGGGTGTTTGGTTCCATCTGGAGCCGTGAAACTCTGGCGCAATGGGCTGTGCTGGCTAGTATACCATCGATGTATCTTTTTGGTCTGGTTCGAGAAGGTTTTAAATTGATACCGGTGGTTGTCTACTGGTGGCGTAATGGCAAAGATATCGAACCTAAGCTGGGACTTGCTGCCGGTGCTGTGTCCGGCGCTGGATTTGGCATATTTGAGTCTCAATGGACGCTCAATTATCTCCTTGCTAGCGGATGGAGTTGGGAAAATGTCCAAATGTATGGGATTATAGCACTTGGTGGATTTTGGGAGAGCTTTTTTGTCGTAGGTACCCAGTTAGCTTCCTGTGCACTAGCTGGTTGGGGACTAGCCAAGGGTTGGGGATGGCAATTCTATCTCCTCGCCGCTTTCGTGTATTTCTTCCCGTCCTACAGCTACGTTTTGGTAAACAAAGAGCTTATTACAGGTATGCAAGCAGAGTTTCTCATCGCTGCTTGGGCATTGATAGCAACGGGAGTGGTTTTTTGGCTTCGCGAGAAGAAATCAAAGGATTAAGCTGAAGAAAATATAAAAACGGGGGTGTTGCTTATGGATATTGGATGGTTCAGGGATTTAGTTATCTGTATCTCGGGGTTGGTGATGACGGGGGTGGTTGTCTTCGTGGCCATACTATCATACCTTTTGTATAATAAGACAAGGGCTGTACTGAATTCGATAGAGGCTACTTCAGAGACTATACACGAGATTTCTTCGACGGTGAGAGATGAAGTGGTCAAGCCTGTGCTTCAGTTGGTAGCCCTTGTCCGAGGTATATCTCAGGGCATTGATATGGTCAGTAAGTTTTTCAAGAAAGAACAGTAAGGAGGGAGAGATGACTGACAGCGATAGAGGTAGTGGGTTTACTATCGGGCTGGTTGTAGGGGCGGTTCTTGGATTAGCTATAGGGTTTCTCTTTGCCCCGCGGCCTGGTGAGGAAACGAGACAATTGTTGAAGGAGAAGGCTGAGGTGGCTCGAGAGAGGGCAGGGGAAGCTGCCAGGAAAGTGAGGGAAACTGCTGCCGAGGTCACCAAAAAAGCCCAGGC
>MGOH01000073.1:422-5576 GCA_001795315.1 Chloroflexi bacterium RBG_19FT_COMBO_48_23 | reverse complement strand
TATAAAGTTATTTTACTTTCCGCTGTGTTATCGGTGGTTGCCGTAGATACAGTGGTTGAAGGCTGGCGGGGTTATCGTTTTGACCTATGTTTAAACGTTGCCAGCCTAGTGCTGCCAGGCAACAGGCGTGACGCAATCTGGCTGCAGGGTCGGGTATTATGGCGTGTCTGTCCAGTCTTTGTTGCAGTTGCTCGATGACAGGTAGCGGGATTTCACCGCAGAATAGCGTTCTTCGTTTTATTTGTTGACATAAGGTATCTATAGTCGTAATGTGTTCTGGAGTTATGCAGCGCCAGTCATCATTTTGTCGATAAAGGGCTGTGGCAATCTCGCCACGGCCGGCGTTGTGAATCGGACATATAGGAAGTTTGGTAAAGGCAAAAGGATAAGCTTCGACTTCTAAAGTGCTTATCCCGACAAGTGGAATGCTTAAGGCGAGAGCTAATCCTTTGGCGGTGCTTATGCCTACTCTGAGCCCGTTGAAGCTTCCCGGCCCTTTGGCTACGAAGACTGCGCGCAGAGATTGGGGAGTGATTTTGGCCTGATTGAGCAGGCGGACTATGTTCGGCACGAGTTCCACGGTATGGCTCTGTCCCGAGTGCCAGGTCAGCTCGGCTATCGTCTCACCCTGCCGGGATAAGCCGATGCTGCAGAAATCGGTCGAGGTATCTATGGCTAGTTCCATGGAGCCCTTTTTGTCATTGCGAGGAGCATAGCGACGAAGCAATCTGAAATAAGAGATTGCCACGCGGAGTTTATCCCGAGAGGAAATTCTTCGACAAGCTCAGAATGAGCGGGCGAAAGGCTGAGATTCTTCGCTGCGCTCAGAATGACACTAGGCGAAGGGCTCGCAATGACAGTTTTGTTACTAAATAACCTCATGTTTTTGGGTCCAGATTAAGAGATTTCAATAAATTGATATAGCGATTACCTTTGGGCTCGAAGCTGATGGAGCGCTCGGTATCGGATATGTAGCTAAGATTAATCAGAAGATGTTCTTCAGGCAGCACTGCCATGCCGTTCTCCGCCCATTCCACTACGCAGACGCCTTTGCCATAGAGATATTCGTCAAGCCCTAAATCTGCGATTTCTTCAATGCGGTCGAGTCGGTAGAAGTCTAGATGGTATAAGGTTAGCCTGCCGTGGTATTCTCTCATTATGACGAATGATGGGCTGAAGGCATATTCTTTGACGCCAAGTCCCCAGGCGATGCCCTGTGTCAGGCAGGTCTTGCCGCTTCCCAGGTTTCCGGTTAGGAGAAGTACATCACTCGCCTGAGCCAGTTCGCCGAGGCGTATTCCCAGGCGCTGAGTCTGCTCCTGGCTGTGGGATATTAATTTTATAACTGTCATTTCGGCGTTCATTTTTGAGATTTGAAATGCTCCCAGCCGGCTTTTTGCCAGGGGATAATTTTACCCTCAGCGTTAATGAGAGTCACCTGCCCCGGTTTTTCTTGAGTTATGTCTCCAATCACGGTTATAGGACAAGGCATGACTTTCTTTAACCTGTTAATGATCTGACTGCTGGCAGTGAACAGCAGCTCATAGTCTTCGCCGCTACTTAAGGCTAGTTGTAAGTAGTCTGATTTGAAGTTTTTCTTAAGCGCTGGATGGACTGGCACGGCGTTTGCGTTTATCCGGGCGCTGACTTTGCTTGCCTTGCATATATGTGTCAGGTCGGCGAGCAGACCATCGCTTATATCTATAGCAGCTTTAACTCCGCGATGCAGCAGAATTTGCCCCTCATCTATTCTGGGCATCGGCGTTAAATGTGCCTCGCGTAAAAGTTGAGTGGTTTCAACGTCGAATTTGAGATGTTGCTTTAGCATTCTGAATCCGGCAGCAGACAGCCCAAGATATCCGGTAACGGCTACCTGGTCGCCCGGTACCGCTGCCAAGCGGGTGAGCGTGGAAGTAGAGTCCAGATTACCTAGAACGGTGACAGAAATCATTGTTTTGCTGGCGGAAGCGATGTTACCACCGACTATGGCAACTGCGAACTGTTTGGCTATGTGAGCCATGCCTTTGTATAGATTCTCTATGCAGTCTGTTTCGAGTTCGCCGGGCAAAGCCAGGGAAATCAGGGCATATTTGGGAATGCCACCCATAGCAGCGATGTCGCTCAGGTTCACGGCAATGGCTTTCCAGCCCAGTTCCTCCCAGGTGGTGATGTTCAAGTCGAAGTGCGTATCTTGGACAAGGCTATCCGTAGTGGCTAACTGGATGGCATTTTCACTTTTCCAGGCGGCGGCATCGTCACCTATACCGATGAGTAGCTGTTGCCATGAGCCATCCTGCGGATTTCTATTTCTATCAATGATATCGGCTAAAAGCTCAATCAAGCCAAATTCGCCTAACTCAGATACCTTCATTGCTGCGATTATAACATACAGGCTATATTTGCCTAAACTTCACTCGTTTTTCCTGAAAAGTATTGTATGTGTCAGATACAAGTTATATAATGCGATTAAACGGGTAAGGAGGTCAGTGATATGGAGCAGATGGTCAGATGTCCTAACTGTGGTACGGAAAATCCTGTCGGGCAACCGTTTTGTGGTAAGTGTGGAGCAAAGCTCATTGCTGAGGTGTCGCAAAAAGTTACGTGTCCTAAATGTGGCTTTCAGAATATAGGCGGGCAGCAGTTTTGTGGCAGTTGCGGAGCTGGATTGATTGCTACGGCTCAACAAGTGCCGGCTGCACAGGTTCAACAGGTATCAGCCGCCCCAGCTCAGCAAGTGCCAGCTGCCCCAACTAAAGAGGTGCCTGCCAAAGTAGTGAGTTCCGTTGCCTATCGCCAGCAGGTCGAAGTTAAGCCTACCTGGGGTCTGGCCTGGGGCTTGTGGTGGCGCATGTTATTACTGGGGGTGTTAATTGGTGGCATAATATACTTGATTGTTGTTGTGGTGATGGTTCTTGCTTTCAATGCCCAGCTTCCATTTACTTTGTGATGCGGCAGAGAGGCTTTGATAAAGCATGCAACAAATGGTTAAATGCCCAAGTTGTGGCAAGGAAAGTACCGGCCCGCAGTTTTGCACTACTTGTGGAGGAAGATTGCCGGTTGCAAGCCAACAGGAGGTTTGGGAGCCGCAGCCAGTACCGGTTGCTAAGCCGACACCGAGAGAAACTGCACCAACTACGAAATATGGGGCTTTGAGGGCAGTTGCCACTGTTTATAGAATTATCGGCTGGGTGTTGATGGTTGGTGGTACCATTTTTTCAATTGCTCTGGCAGTGATAGCAGCCCAGGGCACGGGAGCATTTAGCGAGTTTATCCCCTGGAGTACAGGTCCCGGGATGGTGGGCATAGCGGTTGTCGGTGTGGTAGTTTCGATATTAATTGGCTTGTTTCTGCTAGCCTTTTCTGACCTCTGTTATGTGCTTATAGATATAGAAACTAATACCAGGTCAGAAGGCTAATCTCAAACTATTTGCCAGTCCCTGTATCCCTGCTGAATGACCGCCAGGTATTCCGGCGATGGTGGCAGTGCGCGTGATTGGTCTATCTTGATATAAGCAATAGCCTCTATTGATTCGTTGGTCTCGGTCCAGACCGTAACCTTTCTTCTATCGTAAGTAGTGGGATAACCTTCGTGACCATCCAGCCGCTTCAAGTCTCTCTCAGATATTTCGTAAACAGCCCCTAGAACCTTTTCTCCTCTATGTGGAGTTATGCTGGCAACTCCGCCTTGCCGCCCTGGCCGTGCGGTGAAGCTGAGTTTGAAATTAGGCAGAGTGGCGATGAACTTTGGCTTACTTTCCGGAGCCCGCTCCGCCATCTGTTTCCGGTTCAAATTAGAGGCATAAGCGAAGTAATACACATTGTCTCTCCTGACATGCTCCTGCTGGGCTTATCTGTAGCACTATTTTACCTGTTTCTATTCTTTTGTCCATACCCTTAAGCCTCAAACTTAACAAATTATCCTTCGGATGGTATAGTTATACGGCATGCGGTATGCAATCATCGGCGATATCCACAGCAATCTGACAGCTTTTGAGGCGGTGCTTCGTGATGCTGATGGCAGGGGGGGCTTTGACAAGATTTGGTGTCTCGGTGACGTGGTGGGCTATGGCCCTGACCCTAACGAGTGCATTGAGCGCCTGCGTCAGTTTGAGCATATTTGTGTTGCCGGCAATCACGATTGGGCAGCGATAGGCAAGATGGATACCGCTGACTTCAATCCTGTGGCGGCTCGAGCTTGTCAATGGACAGCTCAGCAATTAACTGCCGAAAATATAGAGTACCTGCAAAATTTACCGCTTAGCATTTGTCAGGAAGATTTTACACTGGTTCATGGCAGCCCACGGGAGCCCATTTGGGAATATATTTTGTCAGTCGAGGGGGCACAGGAAAATTTCGCCTATTTTGAAACGACTTACTGCCTCGTAGGGCATTCCCATGCTCCGCTCATCTTCGAGCTTATCGATACTAAGGCGGTCTACGAGATATTTCCAGAAGGTGCTGAATTGCAACTGGGAAAGAGGCGTATGATTCTCAATCCCGGCGGTGTGGGACAGCCTAGAGATGGTGATCCCAGGGCGAGCTATGCTCTTTATGATACTGAGGCTCGGACTGTTCATCATTACCGGGTGGAATATGATATTCAAGCTACCCAGAAAAAGATGGAGGAGCAGGGATTGCCGACGCCGCTCATTTTGCGCTTAAGTGTGGGCTGGTAGTATTGCAAAGTTCAAAGCTCCATAGTAGTATGTGATTGGGTCGTGCTAGACGGGGAACTAGCGGTGCCCTGTACCCGAGATCCGCTATAGCGGGGTTGAATCCCGACTCGAGGGTTTTGTATTTTGGGACTGCTGCGGTAAAGCGGCGTTGAGGGCTGGGTCTTGCGCGGCGGAGGGCTATGAATCCCGTCAGGTCCGGAAGGAAGCAGCGGTAAATAGTATACTCCGGGTGCCGCAAGGCTACCTGGTCGGAGCTGGCTAGCCGGGGCAAGCTAGAGGACAGGAATCGACAGTCGGTGCACGACCCATGTTTTAGGAAAATCGGAGGCTTGATAGGTGGATTTGAATCTGGCTGGTAAGGCGGTGATTGTTACCGGCGGTGGCTCGAACATCGGTCGGGCTATAGTCTTAGCTTTTGCCATGGAAAAGTCTAATGTCGTTATTGCCGATATTGATGAAGCCCAGGGGCAAAAAGTGG
>MGOH01000073.1:239-344 GCA_001795315.1 Chloroflexi bacterium RBG_19FT_COMBO_48_23 | reverse complement strand
TGGTTAAAAAAACAATCGATGAGTTTGGGAAGATAGATGTATTGGTAAATAATGTTGGCTGGACTTTAGACCGGCTATTTATAGAGAAGCCTAGGTCTGAATGGG
>MGOH01000073.1:0-203 GCA_001795315.1 Chloroflexi bacterium RBG_19FT_COMBO_48_23 | reverse complement strand
ACTGCACCAGGGCTGTCTTAGACAACATGATTGAACGGAAATACGGCAAAATTATCAGCATCGGCTCTGATGCTGGCAGGGTAGGTGAGTACAGGGAGGCCGTTTATGCTGCCTGTAAGGGCGGCGTTATTGCTATGTCTAAATCTTTAGCCCGGGAACTGGGGCGCTATGGCATAAATATTAACGTCGTCTGCCCCGGAGTG
>MGOH01000072.1:2800-5560 GCA_001795315.1 Chloroflexi bacterium RBG_19FT_COMBO_48_23 | reverse complement strand
AACTAACAGGCAGCGCAATTCTGGAGACTTATGTCAACTGCGTTGCCTGTTTTTATTGTGCTTAAGCAGAAAGTATTCTACGCTATCAGCCAGAGCCAACCAGCTGGCTTCAATGATATTTGTCGAGCTGCCTACGGTCCGCCACTGCTTCTGGCCATCGCTGGACTCGATAAGCACCCGCACCTGCGAACCGGTGCCGGCACTTTCTTCCAGAATACGCACCTTGTAGTCAACCAGCTCAATAGCAGTCAAGTAAGGATAGAACTCCAGCAAAGATTTCCTCAAAGCCCGGTCGAGGGCATTGACCGGACCATTGCCTTCGGCAGCGGTATGCATTATCTTATCACCGACTTTAACCTTGACTGTAGCTTCAGAGAGTAGCTCTGATTCATCCTCGCTAGATGGTCGTCTATGTCTCTCCACTACCACCATAAAATCAATCAGCTCAAAGGGAGACTTATATCCAGATTGAGCCCGGTGCAACAATAATTCAAAGGAGGCATCCGCATCTTCATATTGAAAGCCGTGGCTTTCCAACAGCTTTATCTGCTGCAATACCTGGCGCGCTTCTTTGCCCTTCGGTGGCAGAGTAATGCCCAGCTCCTTAGCCTTATAGATAATATTACCCTTGCCCGATAACTCGGAAACAACTACCTTAGGACGATTGCCCACCAAGTCGGGATTTATATGCTGATAGCTGTCCTCCCATTTCATAATTCCTGACACATGCAGCCCGCCTTTATGGGTAAAGGCACTGGTGCCAACATAGGGAAGGTGGCTGGACGGAGCCAGATTGGCTAATTCAGCTACATAGCGAGAAACTTCGGTGAGCTTAGTTAGCTGCTTATCAGAGATGCAATCAATGCCTAATTTGAGCTTTAAGGCCGGTATAATAGAGCAGAGATTAGCATTACCACAGCGCTCGCCATAGCCGTTAATGGTACCCTGCACCTGTATAACACCAGCTTGAACCGCAGCAAGCGAGTTGGCTACAGCCAGGTCACCATCATTATGCACATGGATACCTAGAGGTACAGACACTGCTTTCTGAACAGCTTTAATGGCTGCAGTAATTTCGGAAGGTAGAGCACCACCATTTGTGTCACAGAGCACTACACAATCAGCTCCAGCTTGGACCGAAGCCTTAATCACCTGGATTGCATATTCCGGATTTGCTTTGTAGCCATCGAAAAAATGCTCGGCATCGAAGAATACAGTAAGCCCCTTCGACTTAAGAAAGTCCACAGACTCAGCGACAATATGCAGATTATTCTCCAAATTAGTTTCCAGAACATGGGTCACATGCAAGTCCCAACTCTTACCGACGATGGTGACTGTTTTGGTCTTAGCCTCCATCAAGGCCTGCAAGCCGGCATCTTTGCTCACCGTGGAATCAGGGTGTCTGGTGCTGCCAAAAGCAACCAGGACCGAATGCTTCAAATTAAAACTCTGCGCTTTAATGAAGAATTCAGTATCTTTGGGGTTAGCCCCAGGCCAACCACCCTCAATAAAATGGACGCCCAGCTCATCAAGCTTCTGGACGATTTTGAGCTTGTCGGCAACAGAGAAGGAAATGCCCTCCTGTTGGGCTCCATCTCTCAAAGTCGTATCGTAAAGCCGCACTTGCACCATCGCTTCTATCCGGTTATCTTCTCAGCAATCAGTCTGCCCATCTCCTTCGTCCCCACCTTGGTTTTACCTTCGTCCATTATATCATAGGTACGATTACCTTCTTCCAAGACTGCGATTACTGCACTCTCAACAGCGTCAGCTTCAGTAGCGAGATTAAAAGAATAGCGAAGCATCATGGCAGCGCTCAATATAGTGGCAATAGGGTTAGCTATATCCTGTCCGGCTCGACTTGGAGCACTACCATGAATAGGCTCATAAAGTCCAAAGGCTCTGGAGCCGCCGCCTTTGGGGATGCCGGCTAAACTGGCTGAGGGCAGCATACCCATAGAGCCAGCCAACATAGAGGCTTCATCGGTGAGAATATCACCGAAGGTATTTTCTGTAACCACGACATCAAACTGAGCCGGGCGCTGGATAAGACGCATGGAGCAGGCATCTACCAGCATATGCTCCAGTTCCACATCAGGATAATCAGCAGCGACCTCATTAGTCACCTGGCGCCACAATCGAGATGATTCAAGAACATTAGCTTTATCCACCGAGGTCAGCTTGTTACGACGGGTCAGCGCTATCTCAAATCCAACCCTTACAATACGCTCAATCTCCTGTTCCGAATAGACCATGCTATCTACAGCCCGCCTGCCTTCAGAAGTTCGCCACTGTTTCTTTGGTTGACCGAAGTAAAGTCCGCCAGTAAGCTCACGAACCACCATCATGTCTACATCCTTTATGACATCGGGTTTAAGACTCGTCGAATTGACAAGCATAGGCAAGACCTTCACCGGACGTAAGTTGGCAAAAAGTTCCAGCTCCTTGCGCAAAGCAAGAAGCCCATCTTCAGGACGCACCTTAGCCTTGGGGTCATCCCATTTCGGGCCGCCAACAGCTCCAAGCAACACAGCATCACAGCTTCGGCATACCTTCAAAGTCTCTTCAGTCAGAGCAACACCGTGAGCGTCTATGGCTGCCCCACCCACCAGACCATGATGAAACTGAAAGCTATGACCAAATTTCTTCCCCACAGCTTCCAGAACTCCTATCGCCTCAGTGACCACCTCAGGGCCAACACCATCACCTAGCAATGCTGCGATATCAAATTGCAACTTAAAATCCTCCAGTTAGTTTTTT
>MGOH01000072.1:0-2645 GCA_001795315.1 Chloroflexi bacterium RBG_19FT_COMBO_48_23 | reverse complement strand
CCTCAATACACTCCAGAAGCGGCAAACCAATATTAATGGCATTACGGAAGAAGATGCGGGCAAAGCTTTTAGCAATAACACAGGATATGCCGGCAGCTTTAATGGCCAGGGGCGCATGCTCTCGAGAAGAGCCGCAGCCGAAATTAGTATCAGCCACAATAATGTCCCCCGACTCAACCCTGGTCAGGAATTCGGGATCAACGTCTTCCATGCAATGCTGAGCCAGCTCTCTAGGCTCGGACAAATTAAGATGTCGAGCCGGTATGATAGCATCGGTGTCAAAGTTAGCACCATATTTATGAACCTTGCCTTTCAGCTTCAAATCATCACCTACCTTTCAAAGCTAGACAGAACCAGCATAAAAACAAACGAAGCATAGGCCGATCACCACCCTGAATAAAACACTACAGCCAAGAGTAGAACTTCCCCCTATGTTCTGCCCATCTGCTTAAACCATATTTTTTAATTTTTCTCACATTCTCCTTAGTAGTATCACCATGGATTGGCCTGAAAAATTCAAACTTACTACATCTCTCAAATTCTTCGCATTCCCAGCAACCCTCTAGTTTCTTCGATTGAACACAACTCTTAATTTCACAAGGTTGCAAGCATCCGTCGCCGCCAGCCCTACAAAGAGTATCGCACCCTAAGCTGACTATTGCAGCTAAGACTTGACAGCATTCCTCATAATGTTTGAGCTCTTTCACAGAAGCGCTTTTGACTTCCGCATACCTATCGAATTTCACCTTCTGCAATTCATTCTGTAAATCTTGTGCCAAATCTGCAGCTTTACTCTTATAACGCAGGCAATCACCGCAATACAAGCCACAGTACGCAGTCAGCTCAGCCTCTGTATTATTCGTTTCGGTCATAACACAGTCCCCAGAAAAAACAGTGTTGCCACAGCTACTTTTACAAACGGGCAAATCTTTATCGGCACGATTGATGTCCTGGCACCAGTGACAGAAGTCAATGCCGCCATAATGACAAGCATTGCGGCGGATGCCATATAGACAATCGCTGAAGTCTGGTTCCGAGCTTCGCCCCAGATGGTGACAAACAGTACAAGCAACCCTATGAAAAACAGTGTCAAACCTTCTGCAATCCACTCCATGGTTATAATTCGTTTATTGTCCTGTGATATTGGCCCAAAACCACCAACCACAGATTTAGTCGGTACAATATGCGCTATTCCCCACAGTGTAATTACAGCAGACCCCACATACAGCAATATGTCATTTATCATGGCAGATTCCTCTCTTCAGTCTTTTATCAGACAGCAGCACTGTAAAAAATCATCTCCCCTCGACTCCAAACTGGCCACAGACTATGAAAAAGTCTCCATTTACCTCTTCAAAATATATCCTCACCTCTTTCCCTTCATGGAAAATCGGCTGGTCTTCCATCCACTGGCTAATATCTCCAACAGTTCCGCCGGGAGTAACAATCTGAATCTTATTTTCAGCAAACGGGGCACCTTTAACATATCTTTCAATTCGCAAATCGGTATAAGTAAAAATATTGGTTCTTTCTTGATTCCACTGGCTTTCTACTTTCTCGACAGTTCCCTCAATTATGTAATCAGCTTTTTCGGTCTTATAAGATTCGTCAGTACATTCTTTCACCAGCATCCCAGCACCACCTGATTGTTTTACTATCACTTGCCCTCCTGGCAGCGGTGCTACAGGCGGCTCACTCAAGCACGCAAACGAGCAAATCAACAGAACAGCCAGGATAAAAACTATCAAGACAGCATAGGTTATTTCTCTATTCCTCATCATAGTCTAAGCAATATTGCAGGGATATCAGCCTGTGATCTTCTCCGGGCTGGATATCTTTCCCAGAATAGCACTGGCGGCGGCTACTGCCGGACCAGCCAGATAGACCTCAGATTTGGGGCTGCCCATCCTGCCGATAAAGTTACGGTTGGTCGTTGAAACACAGCGCTCACCAGCAGCCAGCACTCCCATATACCCACCGAGACATGGACCGCAGGTAGGCGTACTGACCACGGCTCCAGCTTTAATGAAAGCCTCTATCAAGCCTTCATGCAATGCATCGAGGTAAACCTGTTGCGTACCCGGGATGACGATACACCTCACATCATGACTGACCTGTCTGCCTTTCAGTATACTGGCAGCCAGCCGCAGGTCATTAAGACGCCCATTGGTGCAACTCCCTATCACCACCTGGTCAATCTTTATGTCAACTACCTGACTTGCCGATTTCACATTTGAAGGCAGATGAGGCAAGGCTACCTGCGGCTCGAGCTTCGAGACATCATATTCAATCACTTTTGCATATTCAGCACTAGCGTCAGACTCATATACTTTGTATGAACGATTAGCCCTGTCTTTGACATATTCCTTCGTCTTATTATCCACCCTGAAGATGCCAGCTTTAGCCCCAGCCTCAATCGCCATGTTAGCCATAGTGAAACGACCATCCATAGGCAGAGCGTCAATTGCTTCGCCTGTAAACTCCATAACCGAATAGAGTGCGCCATCAACTCCGATATCGCCGATGGTATAAAGTATGAGGTCTTTGCCACCAACCCACCTCCCAAGCTTTCCGTGGTAGACTAACTTTATAGTTTGTGGCACCTTCATCCATATCTCGCCGGTAGCCATAGCCACAGCTATATC
>MGOH01000071.1 GCA_001795315.1 Chloroflexi bacterium RBG_19FT_COMBO_48_23 | reverse complement strand
AGCCTCGATTGTAATATGCCACAGCCAGCTCCGGGTCCAGTTCGATAGCTTTGTCCAGGTCGGCTAAAGCTAAATCCCCCTGTCCCGTTGCCCGGTAAATGTAGCCGCGGCTAATATAAGCTTCGGCTAGTGCCTGGTCAAAAATAGCAAGAGCCGGCTCCAGCTCCGTGGCTTTGCTGAAATTGGCGATAGCCGCATCCCATTGCTCCTGTTCTTCGCAGACCAGGCCCCGGTTGTAATAAGCCCAGGCATAGTCAGGCTTTAGCTCGATAGCCTTGTCCAGGTCGGCAATAGCCGCATCGAATTGCCCGATGTTAGTATAGGCAGAACCGCGGTCGTTGTAGGCCAGGGGATTGGTTGGGTCAGACTCGATTGCCTTGCTCAAGTCCGCTATGCCCATATCCCAGTTGCCCTGGCCATTGTGGACCAGCCCTCGATTGTAATATGCCTCGATCAGCTCAGGGTCTAGCTCAATAGCCTTGTTTAAATCAGCAAGTGCCTCTTCAGCTTGTCCCTTGCTGGCGTAAGTCCAGCCCCGGTTGCTATATGCCACAGCCAGTTCCGGGTCCAGTTCGATAGCCTTGTTTAAGTCGGCAATAGCCATGTCCCACTGCTGTTGAGCATGATAAATGGAGGCCCGGTGACTATATGCCTCAATTAATTCAGGGTCCAGTTCTAGCGCCTTGCTAAAATCACTGAGAGCCGGGGGCCAATCTTCTCTGGCGGCATAAGCCTCCCCTCGTTTACTGTAGGCTAGAGCCAGATTCGGATTGGACTCGATTGCCTTGCCGTACTCGCTGATGGCTTCAGCCCACTGCGCCTGACTCGAATAGATGTCTCCCTGCTCAAGATGCTTTTGTGCCGGGTCAGCACATGCCAGCACCGATAGCATGATGCCGATTAACATGATAACTAAAAGCCTGTGTTTCATAGCGTCGCTAAGTATAACATACCCGCCAATTTTACCCAAAGCCTGCGAATTGCACCGAATATGCCCCCCACGATGTTGCGGAAACCTTGGGTAGATTGGAGCATCGGCTCCAATCATGCCTGGAGCGGATGCTCTAGGCTACCCGTTATTAACCGGAGCCTGCAGGATGCCCGGAAGCCATCCCGCCCGACACTCTCGGATTAAATGCCAAAGCGACAGGTTTGACTTGTTTGAATAGAACATTAGTGCTAATATAACATAGATTATGGCGAAATTATTAAAGATAGCTTTAGACGAGCAGAGGTATGACCTGGCTGCCTATGTTCTCGTCTATGGGCTTATCAGGGCAAAGCAAAATGAAAAGAAAAGAAACCGCAAAGGGCAGAAAGCCGGACTTCTACAGCAAGGCACTCGATGAAGCCGAAAAACTGGAACTCGAGGAAGCCAGAGGTATAGAAGGCATCGATGAGGAAATCGCTATACTCCGCGTCAAGCTCAGGGAGCTTATATTGGCGAAGCCGGAGAGACTTGACCTTCATCTGAAAGTAGCTACAGCCATCGCCCGGCTTGTCACCACTCGCTACAACATCACCAGGGAGCAGAAGAAGTCTCTCAGGGAGGCGGTCACCAGAGTCCTCACCGAGATCGCAGTCCCGCTGGGTATAAAATCACTGATAAGATGAAGCTCAGACCGTACCAGCAAGAAGTAGCCAGGCATATCGTGGAAAGCATTGAAGGCAATCTCGGCCTGACCTTCTCTGTGGAAATCGCCCGCCAGGGTGGTAAAAACGAGCTTTCCGCCCACCTGGAAGTCTTGCTGCTGACCATGTTCATGGCTGCCGGCGGCAGTGCCATCAAGTGCTCCCCCACGTTTAAGCCGCAGACAATCATATCTATGAGCCGGTTGAAAGAAAGGTTGGACGACTTTGGCTTCGGTGGCATCTGGTTTACCGAGGCTGGCTATATGCTCAAGCTGGGCAACGCCAGGCAGATATTCCTGTCCGCTGATGGGGCTAGCTCAGTTGTCGGTCATACTGCTGACATTCTTCTGGAGATAGACGAGTCCCAGGATGTAGCCAGAGATAAGTACACCAAGGAATTCAGGCCGATGGCATCAGCTTCAAATGCAACCACTGTACACTATGGCACAACCTGGGACGATGCTACGTTGCTGGAAGAGGTCAAGCAGACAAACCTGGAATTGGAGAAGAAGGATGGTATCAAGCGCCATTTCCGATACGATTGGCAGGAGGTAGCCAGGTATAATCTTAGTTACAGAGCCTTTGTCGAGTCTGAGCGGGAGCGCCTGGGTGAAAACCACCCGCTGTTCAGGACTCAATATGCCCTATTGCCGATTCGGGGCGGCGGCGGCTTCTTGACGGGCCAGCAAATTGCCCAGCTCCGGGGTGACCATTCCAGGATTAGCCAGCCTGATAAATGCAGGGTCTATGTAGCCGGCATAGATTTCGCCGGCGAGTCCGAGCAGCTCGAGGACGAGATTCTAATCCGTTCAGGCAGAGATGCCACTGTAATAACCGTTGCGGAGGTAATACCTGGTGCTACTGATATAGTGGCTAAGGAGCCCGGAATACATGTGGTGGAGCACTATAGCTGGGTAGGCAAGAAGCACTCCGAGCTTTATCCTCAGATGCTGGATATACTTAAAAGTGTCTGGAATTGCAGTCGAATTGTCACTGATGCCACGGGTATCGGGGAGCCCGTCACCAGCTTTTTACGTAAGTCGTTGGGCAGCAAAGTTATTCCCTTTAAGTTTACCCAGAAAACGAAATCAGAAGCGGGTTTTGATTTATTGGCTGCCATTAACTCGGGCAGGCTCAAGCTTTATAAACAGGACGGCTCTGCAGATTACAGTGAGCTGATGCTTGAGTTAGAGAAAGCCAAGAGCATCTACAGACCTAACCAGACCCTGAACTTCTTTGTCGAAGCCGGAGACGGTCATGATGATTACCTGGTGAGTCTGGCTCTGGTGGTTCAGGCGGCAAAAAAATTAGTGCCACGAAAGGCTAGAGGGCTATCATCCAGTTGATGGCGACCGTGCAAAGTGAGAATAACAAGAGGCGAGGTTTATAAGCCTCGCCTCTGTATTTATTGCGAACAACTACGCTTCGAAGCGGTTAAATCAGGCTAGGCAAGCTCTTGGCAGCCTCCTCCATGTCACGGAGCCTGCCTGTGGTTTCCTTTATCCGTTCCTTCTGAGTCTGAGCAAAGGCTGTAGCCCTATCATAGTAGTCTCTTATTTTCTGGACGAAGGCTAGCTGGGAAAGTATTACAGTTACATCTACACTTGTTCCACCCCTGGGGAAGTCTCCGGCTCTAATTACGGCGTTTTCTGCCAGCTCTCTGAGGTAGTCGCCCAGACCTTTAGCTATATCCATAGTCATATCTTTGCCCGGTGCTGACAGAAGATATAAAGCTCTGCCGGCATCTTCAGGACTGCAGCCGATAGAAAGCTCGCTAAAGGCAGCGTCCATTGCCTGCATAGCTCTAAGAGTCTCATCACCCTTCTCTTTGAAGTTGGTTTTATTAAGTTCCCAGGGGAAGCGGAAGGCATGTGGTATTTTGGTGCTGCCAACGCCTATTGCTGTCCAGCCATCTATCGATTGCATGATGTCGCCGGCATCCAGCACTTTAGCGCCGACGTATTTAAACTTGGTTACCTCGCCGGCACACATCATATCGTAGAAGGGCTCGGCGATCGTTGAGTTTATTCTGTCCAGGTTCATTGACAGGCTGGCGTCCTTTCTGACATAGCGTTGATTGTCTGCCAGAAATATGCCGTCAGCCACTGAATGTATTGACTTTAGACAAGTTGCGGTATTGTAAACGCTTCTCAGTTCAGCCATCTCTTCATGCTCGAAGGGAAGAACAACCAGGGCATAGACCGGCTTGCCTATGTAGCGCTCTTTAAGCATTTGGGCGATTATGGATATGGCGCCGGAGCCGGTGCCACCAGCCGCCCCGCAGACAAGCAGGAAGGCGTGGGTCTGGTAGAAATTGGATGCTGTTCTCACTGCATCCACTACCTTATCACCGTCTTCTCTGGCCAATTCAGCGCCCATCTCGTTTACCTTGCCCACACCGTGTCCCCAGGTCTTGCGCCCACCGATTAGAATGCGGTGCATAAAATCGGCGCCGATGTGAGTTAAGCCAGTGAGGTCAGTCTGGTCTGTGTTTACAGCAAAGGTTCCTGTGACTATATCGATGCCCCACTGCGATCGTGCTCGCTTATTTAATCGGACAAACTGGTCAGCGACTCGGGAGCCACATTGCCCTAGTCCGATAACCAATAGTCTCATGATACCTCCTTAATTTCCGTTAACATATTGGTTAACTTTTTTCCATATTAAGCTATAAGTCACCTATTGTCAAGTTTGCGTCTTTATTTCCATTCGTCCTTACGACTTACGGATACCAAGCGCCAGATGATGATGATTACGACTGCGGCGACTACTATAATGACTAATATTAGCCACCAGTTCAAACCACCGACCTTGAAGAGTTGACCGTTTGTCCATTCGCTCTGATTGTCAGCGCCATCTACAGCTTTGACTCTCCAATAGTAGTTCCCCTTTGTCAGCCCTTCGCTATCAGCCAGTGCGTACTCGGACGCAGTCAACCCCTCTTTTCGAATTATCGTACCGGCGAAATTAGCGCTGGGGCTTATTTCGAGTATGTAGTATACTCCGCTGGGATCTTCGACATCTGCCCACTTGAAGGCGATGGTGGTTGTACTGAGAAAGCCGAACTCACTGCCGGCTTCCGGAGATACCGGACTTGGTACCGGTGGTGGTGTTGATTCCACGTTTACGCTCGCGGAGAATACGGAGGCCGTAGCGTCAGTGACAGTTACAGTATGGTCGCCAGCCCTGCTTTTCGGAATTTTGAAGCTGGTTGTGAAGTTACCTTTAGCATCTGTAGCTGCGCCGGTAGACACTTGAACCCCATCGTAGCTAATAGTTATAACCTGATTTGCTGCAAAACCCTCGCCGTGAACGGTTATATCAGAGCCTATAGCGCCTGAAGTAGGATTCAGCTCTATTTTCGGTGAGATGATTACAATAGCGTCCACAATATCGCTGGATCTAGTTATCTCTCCGGAAGCATCTATAGTGTGTTCTCCCTTGCTACATGGGGGTACCTCTAATCTATCTGACCATGAGCCTTTGGTATCGGCGACTATGTCGCTGATATTCAGAGACCCATCAAAGGTGACCCTGATGCCGCCTTCATTGGCTTCGAAGCCGACACCGCTGACCCAGAGGCCGTCGCCGACATAAATGGCGCCACCAAGATAACCGGAGACAGGTTCAAGCTTTATTCCCGGAGACACGGAGAAGCTAGCTGCGACTAAATCAGCTTCGTTGGTAATCGCCCCATAGGCTCTTATCTCGTGGCCACCTTTAGAAGACGCTGGGACGGAGAAACTGGATTGCCATGAGCCACCTGCATCAGCCGCTATGCCAATTTTTACTGTTCCACCATCGTAAATTACTTTGATGTTTGTTTCCCCGCTGGCAAAGCCGCTGCCATAAACGCCCACCACCGTGGCTACCCATCCATACGAAGGGTTGACGTCTATTGTTGGGATTATTGTGAAGACCTTGTCTTCGACTTCAGAGGCTGGTGTGGTGCCTGTAGTGTCGATAATATGTTGCCCCCGGCTGCTCTTTGGGACTTTGAATGCGCTTTGCCAGCTTCCTTTATTGCTGGCTACAATCCCGGTTTCCACCGGGCTACTATCATATAATACTTGGATATTTGACTCGTTGGCGTTGAAACCCCTGCCGGTGGCGGTCAGGTTTGAGCCTACGGAACCCTGGTCAATGCTAAGACTGATAGATGGAATGACGGTAAATTCAGTGGTGAAGAACTCACCGGCTATCTTCAGGGTTACCTTATGCTTTCCTCTGACAGCTTCTGGAACGATGAAGGCTATCGTGGCCATCCCCTGCTTGACTTCACCCTGGCCTATAAGCTGGTCAGTTTCGCCCCAGTAAAGCTGGTAATTGCCCATTCCGTAGCCAGTCACAGACGGAATGGTCACGTTTGTGCCAACGATTCCTTGTGCTGTGTTAAGCGAAAGGGAGTTGGCATAGGCTGGCACCGGTATCAGGCACACAGCAAGCGATAGAAGGACGAGTGCTGTAGCCGTAGTTCCTGCTTTCATCGCTTCCTCCGGGCAGTTTTGCCTGTTATCATAACACGAAATAGGTGAAAGTCAATATAGTCAGTCTCTTTTATATCCACACACAATTGGTCGACTGAGACTTTGGGCAGATTCTCTCTGCCGCTGTGAGCCAGGAGTTTCTTTTTCATGGCAATGACAAATGAATACTCGCTTACATGTCTTTGGATAGTGTTATCAGAAACTCAGCATTGGTTTTGGTTTTAGCCATACGGTCGAGAAGTCTTTCGGTGGCGTCGGTGTTGTTCGGTGAATCTTCAGCCAGCATATTGACTATACGACGGAGTAACCAGACCTGTTTCAATGTGGTCTCATCGAGCAATAGCTCCTCGCGACGGGTGCCGCTGTGCAGGATATCAATAGCCGGGAAGATTCTTTTTTCAGCCAGGCGGCGGTCGAGCTGCAATTCCATATTGCCGGTGCCCTTAAATTCTTCGTAGATCAGCTCGTCCATGCGGCTGCCGGTGTCAACCAGACAAGTAGCGATGATGGTCAGGCTGCCCCCCTCTTCGGTATTACGAGCTGCACCGAAGAAGCGCTTTGGCGGATAGAGGGCTACCGAATCAATGCCTCCGGACAGCGTGCGCCCACTGGGTGGTATCGCCAGATTATAGGCGCGAGTCAATCGGGTAATGCCATCGAGCAGGATAACTACATCCTTACCTATTTCCACCAGCCTTTTGGCTCGCTCCAGGGCTAATTCTGCTACTCGTGTGTGGTTCTCTGCCAGCTCATCGAAGGTGGCGGCAACAACTTCGGCTTTTACCGAGCGTTTCATGTCAGTGACCTCTTCGGGCCTTTCACCGATGAGGCAGACCATCAGGTGAGGCTCGGTGTAGTTAGTTGTGATAGCATTGGCTATATGCTTAAGAAGCACAGTTTTGCCGGCTTTAGGTGGTGATACGATAAGCCCGCGCTGACCTCGGCCGATGGGAGATATCAAGTTTATTAGCCGTGTTGATAAATAATTCGAATTCGTCTCCAGGTTGAATATTTTATCGGGAAAAGTCGGTGTCAGGGAACTGAAATGGGTTCGGCCCTTAGATTGCTCCGGGTCTATCCCATTAATCGCCTCCACCCGGATCAGGCTGCAGTATTTCTCCCCCTCTTTAGGGGGCCTGCCCTGTCCGGAGACAGTGTCGCCAGGCCTTAAGCTAAAGCGGCGAATCTGGGAGTTAGAGATGTAGATATCGTTGGGCCCTGGTAGCAGGCTCTCCTGACGCAGGAAGCCATAGCCATCGCTCATGATATCCAGGACACCGCCGACAAACAGGTAGCCCTGCTGCTCAGCCTGGGCTTGAACAAGCCGCATGATGAGCTCTTGTTTCTTAAGCCCACTGTAACCTTCGACCCCCTGTTGTTTAGCCATATCGACCAGTTCGTCTCGAGTTTTTGTTTCCAGTTCAGCGATGTTCATGTTAGTAACCTCTCATATAAAGTATAGTTTGCTACCTAGTGCTTGGTATCTGCGGTAGTAGGTCCCATTACTTTGTTCCAATCTTCCAAGAATCGCCTTATGCCGATATCGGTCAACGGGTGTTGAATCATCTGCATCAACAATTGATACGGAACGGTAGCTATTTGGGCACCAGCTTGAGCCGCCTCGATGCAATGCTGCGGATGCCTGATACTGGCAGCGATTACCTGCGTCTTAATAGAATCAGGGTAGTTTTTGTACGCTGCCACAATCTCCTTTACAAGTCCCATGCCATTTTCGCCGATGTCGTCAAGCCTGCCGACGAAAGGACTGACAAACGTGGCTCCGGCTGCGGCGGCCAGTAGAGCCTGGTTTACAGAGAAGCAAAGGGTAAAGTTTACCTTGATGCCTTCCTTCGCTAGTTGATATGTAGCTTCAACACCTTCTAAGCTTGCCGGTATTTTTACCACCACATTTTTTGCCCAGGAGGCGATTTGTCTGGCTTCGGTGACCATTCCTGCGGCATTCTGGCTTACCACCTCGGTTGATACCGGCCCAGGGACTATAGAGCAGATTTCCTGGACATGGCGTTTATAATCCACCTTGCCCTCTTTGGATATCAGGCTGGGGTTGGTGGTCACACCGGTAATTACTCCCATCCTGACCCCGTGGCTTATGTGTTGAATGTTAGCTGTATCTAGAAAAAGTTGCATGTGCTCCTCCCAAAGTTGATCAGGCTCATAATGGTTTCATGCTAGTGGCAGAGTCACTTGAGTGCCTTCAACCAGAGTTTCCTTGGCAGCCCCGACGAAGCTGGTAAACAGGGGATGCGGGTTATCGGGGCGTGACTTGAATTCGGGGTGAAATTGGCAAGCCACCATCCAGGGATGGTCTTTGACTTCGACTATCTCAACAAGTCGATTGTCTGGAGATAATCCGCTGGGGATAAGCCCTTTCTGCTCCAACGGCTCGCGGAAGCGGTTGTTGACCTCAAATCGGTGACGGTGGCGCTCATAGACCACGGTTTCTCCGTAAGCTCTGGCTGCTTTTGTCATAGGAACGAGGTGGCAAGGATAGGTGCCTAGCCTCATAGTGCCGCCCATGTCAGTGATATCGTGTTGTTCCGGCAGCAGGTCTATTACCGGATATGGTGTGTTGGGGTCAAATTCGGTAGAGTTGACCTCTTTGCTATTTAAAGCATAGCGCCCGAATTCGATAACCATGACCTGCATGCCAAGGCATAGGCCCAGATAGGGAATATTGTTCTGGCGAGCATAATTAGCCGTGGTTATCATGCCTTCTATGCCACGGTCACCGAAGCCGCCCGGTACTATAATGCCCTGGGCTGACTTCAGTCGGTTTATATCGCCGTTGGACTGCAGGTCTTCGGATTGAACCCAAAGTATGTTTATCTGACGGTCATGGTGCAGTCCGGCATGACACAGAGCTTCACGCACAGAATAGTAAGCGTCCTGAAGCTCTATATACTTGCCCACAAGGGCTATATTCACTGGCTCTTTAGGAGCTTTTAGTTTGTCTACCATTTCTCGCCACTCGTCAAGGTCAACATCTTTAGCTTCAAGCCTGAGGCGGCCGATAATTAAATTGCTCAGCCCGGTCTCCTCGAGCATCAGCGGTACCTCGTATATGGTCTCGGCGGTGACCAGCGGTATGACCGCTTCTTTATCCACATCGCAAAACAGTGATATCTTTTCTTTCAGGCTTTCGGGAATTTCTTCGTCCGAGCGGCACAGAATGATGTCTGGCTGAATGCCGATGCGTCTTAACTCGTTAACGCTGTGCTGGGTCGGCTTGGTCTTAAGTTCGTGGGTGGTGGCTATGTATGGCAGGAAAGTAACATGGACGTAGAGGACGTTGTCCCTGCCCTCTTCATTTCGCATCTGGCGTATGGCTTCCAGGAAGGGCAAGCCTTCGATGTCGCCTACAGTACCACCAACCTCAACGATAATCACCTCAGCGCCTGAGAGCTGGGATACTTCCCTTATCCTCCGCTTTATCTCGTTGGTGACATGTGGAATCACCTGTATAGTGCCTCCAAGGTAATCCCCACGTCTTTCCCCGGCGATGACCGCCGAGTAAATCTGACCCGAGGTAACATTGGAAGCCGAAGTTAAATCGATGTCGATAAACCTCTCGTAGTGTCCCAGGTCAAGGTCGGTCTCAGCGCCGTCTTGTGTGACAAAAACTTCACCGTGCTGGTATGGGGACATAGTTCCCGGGTCGACATTAATATACGGGTCAAGCTTCTGCACGGATACTGATATAGAACGACTTTTCAAGATTCTGCCGATGGAGGCGACACTGATACCTTTGCCTACTGAGCTTACTACGCCGCCGGTGACGAAGATATACTTGCTCATTAGCGTATTCGATACTTATTCTGGTTTCGGAAAGCCAATTCTCCTAAGAGGTTAACTGTTTCCGGGAAAGCAAATGTAAATGTCACCATAATCTGGTTCTGGTTATAACTATAAGAACACATTTTGTACGCTTCATTGCGGGAGAAAATCAAAAGGGTAACAAGCTTGAATGTAGAGGCAAGTGGTTTATTTTAATTATAGGAACTCTTTTGCAGGTTGTCAAGTCTTTGGTGGGCTCTTATCTCCGGCGTGCTCCGAAGATGAGAACTATTATGGCAACCAGCAGGGCTAGACCGCTGGCGATGACCACCCATGCCCAGAGCGGAGTTTCTGGCTGTGGTGCCGGTTGCGCTGGTGGAGCTGATGGCGCCGCCTCAGTATTGAAACTGAAGGTGGCAGACCAGTCGCTCGGCACTGGCTCCAGTGCCATCACCCTCCAGAAGTAGCTCTGGCCGTATTCTAGTTGTCCATCGTAATCGTAGGCGGTAGTGGTCACTTCAGTCTCCTTGACTACCTGTGTCATTGCCGCATCCTCAGCCAGGACGAACCTGTACTTTGTGGTGCCCTTGAACGGTGACCATGCGAAGGATGCTGGTTTTACAGGACAACTGTTGCCGCCATTATTCGGATATAACGACTGTAGCCCGTAGGACGTAGTGCTTGTCGAGAACCCGGACCCGACGGTGAAACTTTTGACTTCAGACCACGGGCTGTGCATATACTGGCCGGTAGCTGCCTGACGGACTCTTACCCGCCAGTAGTAGGTATGACCGCTCTCTAAGTTGCCCCATGGAGTCAGGGCGGATGGCGACCTGGCTCGCCCGCCGGCAGGGTAGTAGACGGCAGTATCGAAGGCGCCGGTATCGACAACTATTATGGTGAAGCCCGCGTCTTTGGCGATTTGTACCTGATATTCGCTGGATAAACAAAATTCCTGCCAGCTCAGGTCAATATCCTGGTTTTGCCCGGATACCGGGTCACTCCCTATTATGGTTTCGTCAGACGGTGTAGTTGGGGCTGTAACGGAACTGGTTGTATCTGT
>MGOH01000070.1:18879-19241 GCA_001795315.1 Chloroflexi bacterium RBG_19FT_COMBO_48_23 | reverse complement strand
AAAAAAGCTCGCGCAGTTGTAGTCAATTCAGGCTGTGCCAATGCCTGCACCGGCGATTCGGGAATGTCTGATGCTGTTGAAATGGCCAGTTCGGTGGCTGGCAAGCTGGGGCTGTCAACGGAGGATGTTCTGGTCGCCAGCACCGGAGTTATTGGTGTGCCATTACCCATGGAACGGATTCGCACAGGTATTCATAAGATTGCTCTGACCAGGGATGGTGGGCATGAGCTGGCCAGGGCAATGATGACTACCGACACCTTTGCTAAAGAGATAGCCATATCCGTTGAGTCGGAGCCAGGTAAATTCACCATTGGTGGTGTGGCTAAAGGGGCGGGGATGATACATCCCAATATGGCAACAAT
>MGOH01000070.1:17178-18867 GCA_001795315.1 Chloroflexi bacterium RBG_19FT_COMBO_48_23 | reverse complement strand
GGCTACTGACGCGGTGGTGGATGCTGGCTTTTTGCAATCGGCGTTGCAGAAAGCGGCGGATGCTTCCTTTAATATGATTACGGTTGATGGCGATACCAGCCCCAGCGATACCGTGGTGATTTTGGCTAATGGTTTGGCTCAGACAAAGATTATAAATGAAGGCAATGGAGGGCTCTTTCAGAAAGCCTTGGATGAGGTTTGCCTTTATCTGGCTAAATGTGTGGCTCAAGATGGCGAGGGTGCCACCAAGCTCGTAGAGGTTGTGGTAGAGGGCGCGCCAAGTGAATCACAAGCCCGCCTGGCAGCTCGTACTGTAGCTAGTTCGCCACTGTTTAAGGCAGCTATACATGGCAATGACCCTAACTGGGGGCGTGCTGTGGCGGCGCTCGGTCGGAGTGGTGCGGAAGTGAATGAAAAGAAGTTGGAAGTTTATTTGAATGACTTTTGTGTCATGAAGCAAGGCTCCCCGGTGCCTTTTGATAAGCAAAAGGCGAGTACTGGTTTAGCCGGCAAGGAAGTATCGGTTAGATTGTGTCTCAACCTGGGTCATGGCAAAGCTGTGGCCTGGGGGTGCGACCTATCTGAAGAATATGTTACTATAAATAGCGATTATACAAGTTAGCTACGACTGTGTGACATAAATAAATGAACACTCTGGCTATCAAGATAGGCGGCAGCACCTTAGGCAGTGCCGATACCACAGTTGAAGACCTTGTGGCACTTCAAAAAAGGGGCGTGTCACTGGTGGTAATTCATGGTGGCGGTAATACTGTATCTGATTGGCTGACACGATTGGGTATATCCACCAGCTTCGTTAAAGGCTTAAGGGTTACCGATTTGGAGACATTAAAGGTGGTTACGGCGGTACTGGCTGGACTGGTCAACAAGGAGTTGGTATCAGCCATCTGGCGCTCAGGCGGCAAAGCTGTAGGTCTGAGCGGTGCTGATGGCGGCTTGATTTTGGCGAGAAACAAAACACATGCGCTGGGATATACTGGAGAGGAAATAAAAGTTAACGTTGCTGTAATCGAGATATTGCTGAAAGCCGGTTATATGCCGGTCATAGCGCCGGTAAGTCTTGGCTTGCTGGAAGGTGCGGACAAGGATACGAATTTGCTAAACGTTAATGGTGATACTGCTGCCGGTGAAATTGCTGCCGCCTTGAAGGCGGACAAGCTTATCTTTCTCACCGATGTCCCGGGCCTTTACGATAACTCAAAGAAGCCCATTCATAAATTGAGCCCTCAGGGTGCCAGGGAAATGATTGAACTTGGCGTGGCTTCTGGAGGTATGGTCGCCAAGATCGAGGCTTGTCTTCTGGCTTTGACCAAGGTACCGGTAGCGCGAGTTATCGATGGCAGGGCACGCCACGCTTTGCTGAATGAGTTTGAGGGCAAAGGCGATGGCACTACAATCAGTTGGTAAGATGGAAAACTGGCAGGAATTAGAACAGCAATTATATATGCGGATAATCAAGCGGTTGCCGGTCACCCTGGCTCGAGGTAAGGGTGCTCGAGTTTGGGATACCGAGGGCAAAGAATACCTTGATTTTGTTGCTGGCTCGGCGGTTAACAGTTTGGGGCACTGCCATCCGGTGGTCATCGAGGCATTGACGGAGCAGGTTCAAATTCTTATCCATACATCTAATATATTCTACACTGTTCCTCAAGTACAACTGGCCAAATTATT
>MGOH01000070.1:10662-17168 GCA_001795315.1 Chloroflexi bacterium RBG_19FT_COMBO_48_23 | reverse complement strand
AGTTGCCTTGACCGGGTTTTCTTTTGTAACAGCGGCGCTGAGGCTAATGAAGGAGCAATAAAATTAGCCCGCCGTTACGGCAAGCTTCATCTTAACGGAGCTTATGAGATAATAACAACCTTTGGTTCTTTTCATGGCCGGACTTTAGCTACGGTAGCAGCTACGGGGCAGGACAAGCACCAGCAACCTTATATTCCACTCCCGGATGGCTTTATCCATGTAAATTACGATGACATCAAGGCAATCAAAGCGGCAACTACTAATCGAACGTGTGCCATTATGGTGGAACCTATTCAGGGTGAAGGTGGGGTTAATGTGCCTGATGATAACTATCTTAAGAAGATACGAGCTTGGTGTGATGAGAAGGGCATCCTGCTAATACTGGATGAGATTCAAACAGGTATCGGTCGAATAGGAAGCCTGTTCGGTTATGAGCAATACGGAGTTGAACCGGATATAATGACTTTAGCCAAGGGATTAGGCGGCGGCGTGCCGATCGGTGCTGTTCTGGCTAAGGAGCGAGCTTCGGTCTTTGTTCCCGGTGACCATGGCTCTACGTTTGGTGGCAACCCATTGGTTTGTGCTGCTGGGCTGGCAACGTTGAAATTCATAATCGATAATGACCTGCCATCTCAGGTTAAAAGAACAGGGCAATATCTTGTAGCTGGCCTTGAAAAGCTAAAAGCCAAATTCGACTTCATTGTTGAGATAAGAGGTCGCGGGTTGTTGTTGGCTTTGAAGTTTACTGATAATATAGCTGAGGAGATGGTGCTGGCTTGTTTGAAGGAAGGCTTACTTGTTAATCCGGTCAAGCCAGATGCCCTGCGGTTCATGCCGCCGCTTGTTATCACTGAGAAAGATGTTGACGAGGCATTGGGCATTTTAGAAATAGTTTTTAGTCGGAGGTCATAGGAATGGCAAATAAAAAAGTAGTACTGGCCTATAGTGGTGGGCTGGATACTTCGGTAGCTATAAAATGGATGGCGGATAAGTATAAAATGGATGTTATTGCGCTAACCGCGGATATAGGCGGTGTTGGCGAGCTCCCTGCCATCCAGAAAAAGGCGCTGAAAACAGGAGCAGTCAAGGCATTAACAGTGGATGCGAAAGAGCTTTTTATTGACTCCTTTGTTTTTCCAGCTCTAAAGGCTAATGCCATTTATGAGGGGCAGTACCCGCTGGCTACAGCGCTCGGTCGTCCGCTGATAGCTAAAATGCTGGTGGATACTGCCAGAAAAGAAGGTGCTGTTGCTGTAGCTCATGGCTCAACGGGCAAGGGCAATGACCAGGTTCGCTTCGATGTGAGCGTTGCTGCTTTAGCTCCGGAATTAGAGATTATAGCACCGGCAAGGGAATGGGGTATGACACGAGAAGAGACTATTGCCTATGCTGAAAAACATGGTATCCCAATACCGGTTAAAGTCGCCAGTCCTTATTCCATAGATGAAAATATCTGGGGCAGGAGCATAGAGTGCGGTGTGCTGGAAGACCCGTGGGTTGAACCTCCGGATGATGTTTTCGCCTGGACCAAGTCACCGGCTACATCTCCTGATAAGCCTGCTTACGTAGAGATTGGTTTCAAGGCAGGAATTCCGGTCAGCCTTGATGGTAAGAAATTGAATGCTGTGGCTCTAATTCAAAAGCTTAATGAGATAGCCGGTAAACATGGTGTAGGTAGAGTTGACCATGTGGAAAGCAGGCTGGTGGGGATAAAGTCGAGGGAAATTTATGAATCCCCAGCAGCTACGGTTTTGCTGAAAGCCCACCAGGCAATGGAAGCGATTACTTTATCTCACCAGCAGTTACGTTTCAACGAGAAGGTGTCTAGCGAGTATGCCGACATAATATATAACGGTCTGTGGTTTACTGCATTGCGCCGGGATTTGGCTACTTATGTGGATAGCGCTCAGAAGCATGTTACCGGTACGATAAGGGTCAAGCTGTTCAAGGGAAGTTGTATTGTGGTCGGCAGGAAGTCTCCTGTCTCATTGTATGACTATAGCCTGGCTACTTATGATAAAGGTGATGTCTTTGACCAGAGCGCCTCGATTGGTTTTATTCATGTATGGGGGCTGCCGGCGAAGGTTCAGGCTAAAGTGCAAGGTGGTGAGGACGGAGAAAAGAAGTCGAAAAAGAAAACTTGAGATATTAAAGTGTATGGCTAAAAAAGACGAGGTTAAAGGTCATTTGCGCAGCCGTTTTAAAAAGAGTGTAGATAAAGCGGCAGAGAAATATGTTGCCTCCATTTCCTTTGATTGGAGGTTATATAAACATGACATTGCCGGGAGCATTGCACATGCTCATATGTTAGCTAAGCAGGAGCTGATATCGAAAAAAGATGCTGAGCTTATCGTCTCAGGCCTTGTCTCAATCCGTGATGAGATTGAGCAAGGGAAATTTGAATTCAAGCCTGAGCTTGAGGATATACACATGAATATAGAGAGTCGCCTGTTTGAGAAAATAGGTGACGTGGCTGGCAAGCTGCATACTGCTCGTTCCAGAAATGACCAGGTGGCTCTGGATATGCGTCTTTTCGTCAAAGAAGCTATCTCGGAGACTATTAGCAGGTTAAAAGATTTTCAGCTGGTGCTGCTGGATATAGCTGAGGCTAACAAAGCTGTCATTATGCCTGGGTATACCCATCTACAACAGGCTCAGCCCGTTCTTTTTGCCCACCATCTCTTAGCCTATTTTGAGATGACGCAGCGGGACGTGATTAGATTTCAGGATTGCTTAAAACGTACTGATGTCCTACCGCTGGGCAGTGGGGCTCTGGCCGGGGTGGCTTATCCTGTTGACCGCAACTTCATAGCTCAGAAGCTGGGCTTCAGTGAGGTAAGCGCTAACAGCCTCGATGCGGTGTCTGACCGGGATTTTGTCATAGAATATGAAGCTGCTGCTGCTATCTCGATGATGCATATATCCCGGCTGGCGGAGGAAATAGTACTGTGGTCTTCAGCCGAGTTCGGCTTCGTGGAGCTTGATGAGGCCTATGCTACGAGCAGTAGCATTATGCCTCAGAAGAAGAACCCTGATGTGGCGGAATTAGCCAGAGGCAAGACGGGCAGAGTTTACGGTAATTTGCTCAGCCTTTTGACGATAATGAAAGGACTTCCACTGGCTTACAATCGCGATATGCAGGAAGACAAAGAAGGGCTTTTTGATACCGTGGACACACTTATCTCGACGTTGGAAGTCTTTACTGGTTTGATAAAAACCCTGAAAACCAATAGCGCTCGCATGGAACAACCGATGACAGGCAGCTATATACTGGCTACCGACCTGGCTGACTATCTGGTGAAGAAGGGATTGCCTTTTCGCCAGGCGCATAGTATTGTGGGCAAGCTGGTGCAATATGCCATCGGTAAAAGCAAAGGCTTTCAGGAGTTGAGCCTGGATGAGTATCGTGTTTTCTCACCCCTTTTCGCCGATGATGTCTACAGCATTACGGTGAAAACCTCGGTCCAGGCTCGCAATACCGTTGGGGGCACTGCGCCGGCACAGGTGGTAGCTGCCTTGTCACGGGCTAAAAAGCTTATCAGGGCGAGGAATGAAAAGTAGGCGAGTTAAACTAGCGCCGTCAATTCTTTCGGCTGATTTCAGTCGTCTCGGTGAACAAGTGGTTGAGGTAGCTAAAGCCGGAGCTGACTACATTCATGTCGATGTAATGGATGGTCAGTTTGTGCCTAATATAACCATTGGTGCTCCTGTGGTGGCTTCACTTCGTTCCTGGACTGACCTGCCGCTGGACGTACATTTGATGATTGAGCGACCGGAGGCTCATGTCTCACAGTTTGCTGACGCTGGCGCTGATATTATCACTGTCCATGTTGAAGCTGCAACACATCTGCATCGCTTAGTCGAGGCAATAAAAGGCCTGGGGGTTAAGGCTGGAGTATCGTTGAATCCAGCCACTCCTCTAAGCTCATTGGATGAAGTTCTTCCTTTGCTCGACCTGGTACTGGTTATGACTGTTAATCCTGGTTTCGGCGGTCAGGTTTTCATCGGCAGTATGATGGATAAAATAGCTCGGCTACGGAAGATACTGGATGATAGACAGGCCAAGGCAGAGCTAGAAGTGGATGGTGGTATCAATACAAGAATAGCTCCAAAGGTGGCTGAAGCGGGAGCTGATGTCCTGGTTGCCGGAGCTGCAATTTTTGGCTCTAAGCAAGGTGCCGGGAATGCGTTGCGGGAGATGAGGAAAGCACTTGGTCTATCGGGTTAGCTTATGTTGACTGCGCAGACAGCGAGTACACAGATTAAGTTGCTTAGATTTCCCGTCAAGCACAATAGTGGCTGCCTGGATATTGGGAAGCCAGCGCCGCCTAGTATGCTGCTTAGAATGGCTTACCCTATGGCCGAAGTGTGCCGTTTTGCCACAGATTTCGCATTTTGTAGCCAAATTGTTAACTCCTTTTCCGTAGATGAAACCATATAACTGTTAAGTTGGTCTTGACAACAGGAGTAGAATTATACCACAATTTCCAGATTATACAAAGGAGAAGAGATGAAGCAAGTTCGTTCCTGTGATGGGCAGGAGTTTAGAGATATGTTTGCTGCTGGCAGTAGCTGGCTGGAGAAAAGCGTTCCGGACATTAATGCCATAAACGTTTTTCCTGTGCCTGATGGTGATACCGGGACGAACATGTTCCTCACCATGCGCTCGGTCATGGAAGAAGCTGACCGAGTTTCAGGCAGTAGTGTCTCTGATGTAGCTAAGGCGATGGCCCAGGGCGCTTTAATGGGCGCTAGGGGAAATTCAGGCGTGATACTGTCCCAGTTTTTCCGTGGCTTGGCGAAGGGGCTTGATGAGAAAGAGTCTGCTACCGGAAGCGATTTGGCGGTGGCACTTGATGAAGCATGTCGCGCCGCCTATAAAGGGCTATCGCAGCCGGTAGAAGGAACTATGTTGACAGTGATCAAGGATGCAGCTAAAGCCGCTAAAGAAGCTGCCCGGACCGCTCCAGATAATTTGACCGGTGTAGCAGAGGCTGCTGTTGATGCGGCTAAGGATTCAGTGGCCAGGACACCTCTTTTGTTAGATGTGTTGCGTGAAGCTGGTGTAGTAGATGCTGGAGGTCAAGGTATATATGTATTGCTGGAAGGCGCACTTCGTTATTTAGAAGGAAAGGTTGAGGAAATGCGATATCGGCGCCCGCAGGTGGTTACTGCTGAGTTGCCTGTGGGACCTAGGGCGACTACACTTGTGGCTGAATCAGAAGAGCCCTACGGATATTGTACTAACTTCTTGCTCGAAGGCCATAAACTGAATCCCGATAAAATAAGAAAGAAGATGGAAAGCAAAGGTCAATCCGTTGTCGTCGTTGGTGATGAGACCACTGTTAGGATTCATATTCATACCTATGACCCGGGCGATATTATACGTTATGCTACTTCCTTGGGTACCTTGCATCAATTACAGGTTCAGAATATGGACGACCAGCATGTTGGCTTTGTTGAGATGCAGAAAGAAAAGTTGCCCAGCTCGGATATTGGCGTGGTGGCGGTTGCAGCCGGAAACGGGATGAGAGAGGTCTTCCGGAGTTTGGGAGCTGCAGCGATAGTGACAGGTGGGCAGACAATGAACCCGAGTGTCCAGGAGATACTTCAAGCAGTTGAGGCATTGCCATCACAGAAGATAATTCTGTTACCTAATAATAAGAATATTATTCTGGCTGCCTCTCAGGTCCAGTCGCTCACATCCAAAGAGATATCTGTGATTCCAGCCAGGACTATGCCTCAGGGGATAGCTGCTCTCATCGCTTTCAATTACGAGGGGGGCATGAAAGAGAATGTTCAGGTTATGGAAGATGCTGTCGCCACGGTGAAAACTGTAGAAATCACCGAGTCAGCACGTAGCACGCAGTTACAAGGATTGAAGATAAAGAAAGGGCAGGCGATTGCCATATTGGATGATGACAAATTGCTTGCTGTCAATGATAACATGGAAGAGGTTCTCTTTGAAGCTCTTGATAAAGCAGGTATTGATTCGGCAGAGGTAGTGACCGTATATTACGGCGCTGATATTGAAGAAGCTCAGGCGGAGCAGGTGGCTCAGAAAATCCGTGACAAGAATCATGAAAAACAGGTAGAAACGGTATCTGGCGGACAACCGCATTATCGCTATATAGTTTCTCTGGAATAATAACCTCTTGAGGCTTGTAGCTTTAGTCAAAATTGTAACTGATGCTTGTTTTGATTTAATGCCAGAACTAGGTCAGCAGTGATTATTTCTGGGACTTAGAGAAGGTTAAAATCGGTGACAACCTCTTCGCTCATAGATGTTGAGCCTTTGCGAACCATTCTCCAAATGGAATGCCAGAGAAACTACGCTAATACCACGGTGTTAGGCGGGCTCGACAAGTACATTCATAAATGGGCCAGAAAAACTGGGGACAGGGTAAACTCTCCTGCACTCCTGACTCGCTTTATTGAACTTCACCTGGCTGATTCTAATTATGCTGAATGGAGTGTGGATAAGCGTAAGGCGTGGATAAAGGACG
>MGOH01000070.1:710-10542 GCA_001795315.1 Chloroflexi bacterium RBG_19FT_COMBO_48_23 | reverse complement strand
GCGATAAGAGTTTAGACTCACCAGTGACTGTTGCTAAAGGTATCGCTGCCAGTTCGGCTAGCAAGCTGGCTAAACTGGGCGTGCAGACAATTCGAGACTTACTTTATTTCTTCCCCAGACGTCATCTCGATTATAGCCAGAGAAAACCTATTGCTGAACTTGAAATTGGTGAAGAGCAGACTATTTTGGCTACAGTTTGGGAGGCTCGAATAGCCAGGCTAGGCCACCAACAGGGGGCTGAAGTCATTGTTGGCGATGAAACGGGCAATATGAGGGCAGTCTGGTTTAATCAGCCTTTCCTGGCTAAGAATTTTCGTACTAATGCTCAACTGGTGCTGAGCGGCAGAGTATCTGAATTTAGGGGTAATAAGGTCTTTGAATCACCGGAGTGGGAACTTGTTGAGGATAAGGAGTTGATTCATACCGGTCGCCTGGTTCCTGTTTATCCTTTAACAAGAGGTCTATATTCCCGGCAAGTGAGGAACCTGGTAAAGAAGGTCCTCGATAATTGGGTATGGCAGGTGATGGATTTTTTGCCACAAGAGATTAAAAACAACTGCCGGCTCTTAGATTTACCCGAGGCGATTATGCAGGCCCACTATCCGGATAGCCCTTCAGTGAAGGACGAGGCGAGGAAGCGTCTGGCTTTCGATGAGCTTTTTCTTCTCCAATTAGGTGTGCTTGGCAAGAAGCGGGACTGGCAGGAAAGTCAGCCGGGCAACGCTTTCACTTTTAATAAGGAGAATCTCAGTAAATTTCTGAATTCGCTGCCCTTTAATTTAACCCCGGCACAGCAGCGAGTCCTGCAAGAGATTCTTGCTGACTTGCAGAAATCAAAGCCTATGTCGCGCCTTCTTCAGGGCGAGGTAGGCAGTGGCAAAACTGTGGTGGCTACGGCAGCTTTGCTGGTAGGTGCTGACAATAGTTATCAGGGAGCGTTCATGGCGC
This sequence comes from Chloroflexi bacterium RBG_19FT_COMBO_48_23, assembly GCA_001795315.1. Next base: position 9,594 of record MGOH01000070.1, on the reverse strand, counting down.
CAACCGAGATATTAGCTGAGCAACATTTTAAGAATATTTGCCAGCTTTTGTCTAAGATAAGCAATGAAAAGGATGAGCAGGACAATGTTTGCAGCTATCATGGGCTCTTTTCTCATCCTGTTACCTTTGCTCTACTGACTGGAAGCATGAGCGAGAAAGAGAAAGCAGCGATACATCAGCAGATTCAAGCAGGCCAGGTGGATATTGTTATCGGCACGCATGCTCTGATTCAGAAGGCGGTAGAGTTCTCTAATCTCGGGTTGGTGGTTGTTGATGAGCAGCATCGATTCGGTGTTTTGCAACGTTTAGCATTGCGTCAGAAAGGGTTTAACCCACACATACTGGTGATGACGGCTACACCTATTCCGCGGACTCTGGCGCTAACTCTCTATGGCGACTTAGACCTTTCGGTTATAGATGAATTGCCTCCCGGGCGGCAAGAGATAAAAACAAAATGGCTTAAACCTGAGCAGAGAGGCAGGGCTTATGACTTTATTCGCCGGCAAATTACTGACGGTCAGCAAGCTTTCATAATCTGTCCCTTAATCGAGGAATCGGAGACCATCGAAGCCAGAGCAGCAGTTGCTGAATATGAACGGTTGTCAAAGGAAATTTTTCCTTACTTAAAGCTCGGCTTGCTCCATGGCCGAATGGCAGCTGGTGAAAAAGAGAAGGTGATGCAAGGTTTCCGTGATGGCCGGCTTGATATTCTGGTATCTACACCTGTAGTAGAGGTTGGTATTGATGTGCCTAACGCTACCGTTATGCTGGTGGAGGCAGCCGACCGCTTTGGCCTTTCGCAGTTGCATCAGTTCCGCGGTCGTGTGGGGCGAGGTGAAAAACAAAGTTACTGTTTGCTTCTGGCTGAGCAACCTTCCCCTGAGGGTAGCGAGAGGTTGAAAGCTATAGAAGAGATTCAAAATGGCTTTGTTTTGGCCGAGAAGGACTTAGAACTGCGGGGACCGGGCGAATTCTTCGGCACCCGCCAGAGCGGTTTGCCCGACATCCGCATGGCACGGTTATCTGATAGGCCGCTTCTGGAATTAGCTCGAAATGAAGCAGTTGCTCTTTTTCAGAGAGATTCTGAACTCAAGATGCCTGAGCACCGGCTCTTGGCTCAGGAGCTAGCCAGAGTTTGGCAAACTGGCGGCGAATTAAGCTAATTTGAAAGTTAATGGCATTAGGTCTAATATATAGGGGTACTCAGCAATCCTTGTTTGCCGTTCTAAGCCTTTCGCCTGTCACTCTGAGCGAAGCGGAGAATCTAGTTGCAATTTTCAGAATTGATGGTTGACAATATAGCTACAATGCAGGTTGCGACCCTTCAGGGTCGCTTTTGCGTAGTGAGTTGATGTTGTGATGATTAAACATAAACTGGCTAAAGCTCTGGAGCAAGCTGTAACAGATGCTCAGCGAGAAGGACAGCTGGCTGCTGCGACTTTGCCTGAGGTTATAATAGAACGGCCGCAGAAGCCTGGGCATGGTGATTATGCCTCCAGTCTTCCGCTGAAGCTGGCCAGGACAAACGAAATGGCTCCCCTGCAAATCGCTGAGAAAATTATCGAGTTTATGCCTCCTTTGCCGGAGGTCTCCAGAACCGTTGTTGCCGCCCCGGGCTTCATCAATTTTAAACTCAGCTCTGATTGGTTGACAGAGCAAGTGGCTGCCATCCTGGATGCCGGTGAGTCTTACGGAAATATTGACCTGGGTGGCAGTAAGCCTGTTCAGATTGAGTTTGTTAGCGTTAATCCCACCGGGCCTCTTCATGTCGGGCACGGTCGTGGTGCTGTTCTGGGGAGCACCCTGGCGAATGTGCTCAATGCCACCGGCTACGGTGTGGAGAAAGAATATTATATTAATGATGCCGGCAGCCAATTAGATGCATTCAGCCGTTCTCTCTATGCGCGTTATCAACAAGGTCTTGGTATCGATGCCGAGATGCCGAGCGATGGCTACATGGGCAACTATATGGTTGACCTGGCCAAAGAGATTATCGATAAAGAGGGCAAGCGTTTTTCGGTCATGCCTGTAGATAAAGCCATTAAAGAACTGGGGTCGATTGGGGTTAGTAAGATAATGGACATGATTAGACATGACCTCGAGCTGCTGGGGGTGGAGTTTGATGTCTGGTTCAGCGAGCAGAGCCTGTATAAAAAGGGCCAGTATAAAAAGGCTATGAAACTGCTTAAAGACGGTAGTTATGTTGCGGAGAAGGAAAATGCCACCTGGTTTATATCCTCTGCGCTGGGTGAAGACAAAGATAATGTGTTGATACGGAGCGACGGCTCACCTACATATTTTGCCTCTGATGTTGCCTATCACTTTAACAAGTTTTTGGAGCGCCATTTCGATACTGTGATCGATATCTGGGGGGCAGACCATCAGGGGCATGTTTCCCGAATGTTTTCTGTGGTCAATGCTCTGGGGATAAATCCGGAACGACTTAAGCTCATAATCTGCCAACTGGTTACGTTACGCCGCGGCAAGGAATTAGTCAGGGTCTCTAAGCGTAGCGGCGATATTATCACCTTGAGGGAGGTAATAGACGAGGTTGGTTCGGATGCCTGTCGTTTTGTCTTTTTGTGTCGTTCTGCCGATGCCCAGATGGATTTCGATTTGGAGCTAGCCAAGAAACAGTCGGTGGATAATCCGGTCTATTATGTTCAATATGCTCATGCTCGTATTGCCAGCATACTTCGGCTGGCTACGGAAAAGGGAATTGATTATAGCCGTGGCGATGTATCTTTGCTCACCACCGAGCCGGAGCTGACCTTAATACGGCGTATGATGCTGTTGCCGGAAATGCTGGAATTAATTTCGGATACTCTGGAGCCACATCATCTGCCTTATTATGCGCAAGACCTGGCTACCGTCTTCCATAGTTTTTACAAGCAATGTCGGGTTGTTTCCAAAAACCAGGAGCTGACGCGGGCTCGGCTTAAGTTGGTCAAAGCAGCCCAGATCGTTCTGGCCAGAACGCTTCACCTGATGGGAATGGCAGCCCCTGAAAGCATGTAGCCCCCAAAAGTCAAAAGTTAAAAGCCAAAAATCAAAAGCACAGATTAAGATGCAAAAATACCTCTGCTCTTTTAAAAGCGAACAGCCCTGAAAGCGCACCCCTACTTTTAACTTTTGGCTTGTCATTTTGCCTTTTAATGTTTCACTTTTACATTTGCCAGAGATCGCCACGTCGCTACCGCTCCTCGCGATGACAAGGGGAGAATATGGCTCCTCGCGATGCCAATTAAACATCCTCAAATATAAGTTTGTAGCTGACGTTGCTTTGTGCTAAACTTTTCTGAATATGAAAAAACGCGTTTTTTCTGGCGCCCGTCCCACCGGCAGACAGCATATAGGTAACTATATCGGCGCAATACAGAACTACGTTGCCCTTCAAAAGGACTATGACTGTATTTATTGCATAGTGGATATCCATGCCTTGACGACATTAGAGGACACAGATAGGCTTCAACAGGATATCCATGAGATGACGCTTGATTGGTTGGCTGCCGGCCTCGACCCGCAAAAAAGTATTCTCTTTGTGCAATCGCATGTTCCCGAGGTGATGGAGCTTTATACCTTGCTCGGCATGGTTACCCCTTTGGGATGGTTAATGCGTGTGCCCACTTTCAAAGAAAAAGCACGAATGCAGCCCCAAAATGTGAACTACGGGCTGGTGGGCTATCCGGTGCTCATGACTGCAGACATCGTGCTGTACAAGGCTGAGGTTGTACCTGTGGGTGAAGACCAGTTGCCTCATCTTGAGCTGGCACGTGAAATAGCCCGCCGCTTCAATTCCCTTTTCGGGAATACTTTTCCTGAGCCTCAAGCCAAGCTCACCTCTTTCCCCATGGTGCTGGGATTGAACGGTGCTCAGAAAATGGGCAAGAGTTACAATAACTACGTTGAGCTGGCGGCTACACCAGAGGAGACCTCTAAGCTGGTGATGACTGCGGTAACCGACCCGGCCAGGAAATATCGCGCTGATCCCGGTCATCCTGATGTGTGCAATGTGTTCAGCCTCCACGGCTTTTTCAACCCGGACCGTGTAGACGGGATTGCCGTCGAGTGTCGCTCCGCAGAAATCGGCTGTGTTGATTGCAAGAAATTGCTGGCCGAGGGAATAAACTCGAAACTATCCGCCTTCCGGGAAACGAGAGCTTCCTTTGCCGCCAAGCCGCAATATGTAGCTGAAGTTCTTGCTGATGGAGCTAAGCGGGCTCAGGCGATTGCCTTAAAGACTCTGACTGAAGTTAAAGAAAAGATGGGGCTGCTTCCACGAGACGTTTGAAAATTCGATTATGATTAACTTGCCCTCAGCCAAAAGCGGCAAGAATGCCCTGGAAGTGGCCATCGCAGCGGCCGAAAAAGCCGGTGGAATCCTCCTCGACCATTTCGGCTCCAAAATACAGGTAAAACATAAAGGTAAGGGCAATCTGGTCACTGATGTCGATATCTTATCTGAAAAATTCATATTGGAGTTTTTGCAAAACGAATACCCGGATTTCAGCATTCTCTCCGAAGAATCAAATTCCTCCGCTTCGCTTACTGATTGCGCCTGGATAGTTGACCCACTGGATGGCACCAATAATTACACCTTCGGTATTCCCTTTTTCTGTGTCAACATTGCTCTAGTCAAGGATGGAGATATTCTTCTCGGCGTTACCTATGACCCGGTGAGAAGGGAACTTTTCCATGCCGAAAAAGGAAGAGGAGCTTATCTCAATGAATCGCCGATTCAAGTTTCCAGGGAGAGTTCGCTTCAGTCATCTCTGGTAGGACTTGACCTCGGTTATAGCCATGAGCGGGGTGAGGAGATGCTCCAAATAGTCAACAGGTTATGGGGGCAGGTGCATTGCCTGAGGCTTATGGGGTCATCGTCTTTAGGCTTAGCTTATGTTGCCTGCGGTCGGGTTAGCCTCTATTTTCATCGTTATCTTTTTCCCTGGGATATTGCCAGCGGGCTACTGTTAATTAGAGAAGCTGGTGGTGAAGTTACCGATTGGCAGGGCAGACCGGCAAGCTTCAGAGACACTGAACTTATTGCCTCGAATAATCAGCTACACCGCGAATTTCTGGCGCAATTTGGCCAAGAGCAAAAGCCTGGATAGAAACCTAACGGAGACCGAATAGGGTGAATTTTTGCATTTTTACCTGACATTTTGATTTTTAGCTTTTAACTTTTGATTTTATTCCCCCAAATACCCTGCCGATAGTCCGTGGTACCTTTTCTCTACGCACAAAATTACCTATAGGCTATTCACTATAGCTCTAATGGGCGGTATACTTAATTAAGATGTATTTAGGATAAGTTATCGAGAGATTGTGGAGACTAAGCTAAATGAAAAAGACAGGAAAGCAAACCAAGTCCAGGATAAATGGCTCAGCAGAGCTGGCTGAAGCTCTGGTTCGTTGTGCCGGAACAGGGATTTATATCGTCCAGGATGGAAAATTTCAGTATGCTAACTTGCTATTTCAGGAGCTGACAGGTTATACGGAGAAAGAGCTGCAAGGCGTATACTCTCTTGACCTGATTCACCCCGACGATAGAGAAACAGTCAGGAAGAAGGCGATAAAAAGCCTAAAGGGTGGCAATTCTCTTCCCTGTGAGTACAGACTTATAAAGAAGAGTGGCGAGGCAATGTGGGTTCTAGAGAGGCTCACCTCAACTGAATATAAAGGAAAGCGAGCTGCCGTTGGAAGCTTCATGGACATCACCGAACGCAAGCAGTCGGAAGATGCCTTAAGGCGGTCGGAGGAGAGATACCGGACTATCATGGACGAGACGCATGATGATTATTTTGAAACTGACCTGGCTGGCAATTACACTTTCGTAAATGATGCCTTATGTCGCAGTGTAGGGCACACCGCGGAAGATCTTATAGGTAAGAAATACAATGTCACCACCCCTGGCGACGATGCTAAGAAAATTTACGAAGCCTTTCATCAGGTCTATCTTGCAGGACAGCCGGTCAAAGCACTTACTTTCGAATTCGTTCGCAAGGACGGCAGTACCGGAGTGGGTGAAATATCGGCTTTTCCTCTACGGAACGAAAAGGGCGATATAGTGGGCTTTCGCGGAGTCAGCCATGACGTTACCGAACGCGTGCTGATGGAGGAAGCTTTAAGGCGGTCTGAAGATAAATATCGGACTGTTCTGGAAGGTATGGAAGAGTCGTATTACGAGGTGGACCTTGCCGGAAACTTCACTTTCTTCAACGAGTCACTACGCCGTGGGTTGGGCTATTCCAGAGAAGAGCTGATAGGGATGAATTACAAGGTCTATACACCTCCTGAGATCGTCGAAAAAGTGTTTCAAGCCTACAATCAGGTATACCATACAGGTGAGCCGATTAAGTGGTTTCCTATGGGACAGATTATGAAGGACGGAACGCGATTGATTGTCGAGAACTCAATCTTTCCATTACGAAATGAGAAGGGGGAGGTTGTTGGCTTCCGGGGGGTCGGCCGTGATATTACTGAACGCATAAAGATGGAGGAAGCCTTAAGGCGGTCGGAGGAGAGGTATAGAACCATACTGGAGGAGATAGAGGAAGGCTACTACGAGGTAGACATTGCCGGCAATATCACCTTCGTAAATAAAGCAGCCTGTCGTCAATTCGGACGCTCAGAGAAAGAGTTAATCGGACTGAACTATCGAGCCTACGTCCCCAAAGAGGATGTAAAGAGCATGTATAAGGCATGGAATAAAGTTTATCGGACAGGCGAGGCGCTGAGATCGTATCCTTTTGCCACCATTATGAAAGATGGGACGCAAATATTTTTAGACAACTCGATTTCCCCTCTGCGAAACAAGGAGGGGAAAATTGTTGGATTCCGGTCGGTCAGCCGTGATGTTACCGAGCGTAAGCAGTTCGAGCAAAAGCTTGCTGACATGGCAACACACGATTCCCTGACTGGTTTACCCAACAGGACGCTGTTAAATGACCGTCTTGCCATGGGGTTGGCTCTATCACGGCGCAGTGGTAACAGGCTGGCTGTAATGATGCTCGATTTAGATAAATTTAAGGTTATTAATGATACCATGGGACATGACGTCGGTGACCAGCTACTTAAATCCGTTGCAGAGCGATTAGAAGGTGTTACGCGTAAGAGCGATACTATTGCCCGTATGGGCGGAGATGAGTTCGTTTTAGTGCTACCGCAAGTCTCCCAGCCGGCCAATGCTGCAAATCTAGCACAGAGAATACTGACTATTTTCCGAGAGCCGTTTATTTTTGATGGTCACCAACTCAATGTCACGACCAGCGTCGGCATCGCTGTTTATCCCGATGATGGAAAAGATGCTGAAATCTTATTGAAGAACGCTGATACTGCTATGTACTGGGCTAAGGAGCAGGGCCGGGATGGTTATAGATTCTATAGCGGCGACGGAGCCGAGGCTTACGATAAAGCGCAGATAGGTGTGTGAGAGCTTGCTCATTTATAGCTTATTATAAATAATCCACTCCGTCATCCGGTGCCATCAAGAGTCGGCTACTTCTCATACTCGCCACATCCATACACTGTTTGGCCGTCCATAGTATAACAAGGTATTGCTTTTCCCTTTCACCGCAGGTACAATTTCGTATCTTTTACTGCTGGATTGATTTGGAGGTGAGTTTTGGCAATAAAGGTTGTAACTGATAGCGGCTCGGACCTTCCCGTTGAGGTTGCTAAGGAGCTGGGTATCACCGTTGTTCCCGTGTATGTCTATTTCGGCGATAAAGCTTATAAAGACTGGGTGGACATAGAGCCGGATGAGCTGTACAAAAGGCTGGTGGAAGGTCCCATTTATCCCACTACCTCACAGCCTATGCCTGTAGATTTCGCTAAGGCTTATAGCGACCTTTCTAAAGATGCCGATGCCATTGTGTCTATACATCTGCCGGCCAAGGTGAGCGGCACCTACAATGCGGCGCTCCAGGGTGTCGAGATAGCCAAGCCTAAATGCGCAGTCCACGTGGTGGACAGCTTTTCAATATCGATGGGTCTGGGGTTAATAGCCATGGCTGCAGCCCGGGTGGCGAAGGCAGGCGGCAAGCTGACAGAGGTTTTGGAAGAGACCAAGAAGGCTATCAGCCAGACTCAAATCCGCGGGCTGCTGGAGACCTTGCAATATCTACTTAAGGGCGGCCGTGTCACCAAAGCCAAGGCGATGGTAGGCACGCTGCTGAATGTGAAGCCTATCGTGACAGTACGCGATGGTGAAATCATCCAGGCGGGCATGGCTCGTTCTTATGCCAAGGGCATAGAGCAGCTATTCGAGTTCGTAAGGAAATATCCCAAATTGCAGGAGGTGGCTATAGTCCAGAGCACGGTACCCGAGGAGGCAAATGCGCTCAAAAATCGTATCGCCTCCATCATCGATGAGAAACGGATTCTGATGGCCAGGCTGGGCCCTGGCTTAGGCGTGCACGGTGGTCCGGGCACTCTACTGGTGGCTGCCAGGAGCGGCTAGTCTCCCGCGCGCTTGCCGGTGGCTAAGGTTTTATTATCACCTTTATCGATTGTTCCGGCTTTGTCTGGACCTCGAACGCCTCCATGATTTTGTCCAGCGGGAAGGTGTGAGATATCAGTGGTTTCACGTTAACCTTGCCGCTGCTGATTAACTTTATTGCCTTCCTGACCTCCTGACTTACCGGTTGTCGTCCCCTGCTGAAAGAGCTTATAAGGCGAAGCTGCTTATGAATTATGCGGTTGATATTCAGGGGCACCTCCTCCTCGAACAGTCCCACCATGACGATACGTCCGCCGCTGCGTGTCATTTCAATTGCCTGCTTAAGGACAGCCGGCACTCCGGAGCACTCCATGACGATATCGGCGCAGCCGCCGCCCTTGCCGCTGAAGCTGCGTCCCGTGCCGGTGATTTCGATTACCCTTT
>MGOH01000070.1:0-620 GCA_001795315.1 Chloroflexi bacterium RBG_19FT_COMBO_48_23 | reverse complement strand
TTACCTGTGACACGTACTGCTTGAGCACCAGCATCACCGATAGACCGATGGCGCCCAGGCCTGTGACCACGGCTGTCTCATGGGGCTGCGGCTCTGCCATCATCACCCAGCGATATCCTCCCCAGAGCGGTTCTATAAGTGCCGCCTCCTCGAAGCTCAGCGCATCGGGTATCTTGAATACGTTGATGTTGAGTGCCGCCTCCGGAACCAGTACATATTCGGCATAGCCGCCGTTTTTGCCGTAGCCAATCAGCATATGCCTTTGAATTCTGTCGCACATCCAGAACCTGCCGGACTTACAGTACTCGCATTCGCCGCATGGCTTGTGTGCAATAGAGGGGCACCATTGTATCTGTCCCCGGAGGCACCAGAAGCATTCACCGCACCCCTGTGCCGTCTCAATAGGTTGAACTACTATGGAAATCACTCGGTCGCCCGCTTTTATATCCTTAACCTTCTTGCCCACCTCAGCCACCTCGCCGGACAGCTCGTGCCCCATCACAAATCCCGGGCGTCCCATAATACCCGTTTTATACGTATGCACGTCGGAGCCACAGATACCGCAAGCCTTAACCCTTATAAGCACATCCGTCGGTTCCATCCTGGGGACTTCGACGTTT
>MGOH01000069.1 GCA_001795315.1 Chloroflexi bacterium RBG_19FT_COMBO_48_23 | reverse complement strand
TAGTCGAAATGGATATCGGCGATGATGGGGATGGATATGTTCTTTTTGATGCTTGAAATGGCCTGTGCAGCTTCATAGTCGGGCACAGCCACTCTAATTATCTCACAACCACAATCGGCGAGTTCCTTAATTTGAGCTACGGTGGCTTGTATGTCTCTGGTATCGGTTTTGGTCATCGACTGGACTATAATAGGTGTATCGCCACCTATTGTTGCTGTTCCAATTTTTATAGGTTTGGATTGCCTTCGGGTTATCAAGGTAGCACGCTCTCTCCGTGAATAATGTTTGCAATGTCATAGTAGCTTATCACAACTATTAAAAGTATTAGCACTATAAAACCAATTAGATGGACGACTCCCTCTCTTTTTGGTGAAATCCTTTTCCCCCGCCGGACCCATTCTAGAGCTACAAAGATGAGTCTACCCCCATCGAGGCCAGGGAAGGGGAACAGGTTGATTAAGGCTAAGTTTATGCTGATAAGAGCAGCAAATTCGAGTAGGGGACTCAGACCAGCTTTAGCCATCTCACCGGTCAGTGTGGCAATACCTATTGGACCGGTTAGCTGAGGTGCTGTTCCTCTGATGAACCAGCCTACTACTTCATTTCTGAATAAGACAAGGATTTCCCCGCAATGAATTATACTTGAGGGCACTGCTTTCCAGATGGGATAGGATTCACGGACTATGGTGCTGTCTACTCCGATGATAGAGATGCCGGTGGCTCCTTGCCCTTCCGGTGGATTCCACCTTGGCTTCAGGCTAACTTCTTGTTGACCGAATTCGCCTCTCTGAAGCAAGACATTTACCTCTGAGCCGAGATTAAGCTGGATTATATAGCCAACATCTCCGCGGTTCTTAATTGTGCGGTCATTTATTGCTAGGATCGTGTCTCCTGGCTGAATACCAGCAATCTGAGCTGGCGAGCCTGAGGCTACTTCTTGCACCTGTACCTTCTCTAAGACCATATCATGGGGGATCATAAAGCTGATTGAAAATAGTAATATCGGGAGTAGAAGATTCATCAGCGAGCCAGCGCTAAGAACAAGGAATCTGATGGGGATACTCTTGCTGGCCAGGCTGCCTGATAGTGTTGGGTCTTCTTCTCCCAACATTTTGGTAAAGCCGCCGAGGGGTATGGCGTTTAGCGAATACGTTGTCTCGCCTCGTTTGAAACTGATAATCCTAGGCGGAAAACCGATGCCAAATTCCTCTACCTTTACCCGGGCAAGCTTAGCTGTGATGAAATGCCCAAACTCGTGGGCGAAGACAAGTAATATTAGTATGCCGATAAAACTAACAGTTGTAAGCGCTATTGTTTCAAGCATAGGTTTGCCTTTCTAGTGAGTTTAAGTGCGGTGTCTCTTGCCCAGTCATCAGCAGCTAAAATTTCATCTATGGTAGGGTTGGCTATGCCTTGATGCAAGCTGATGGTACTGGCTATTATTTCGGAGATGTCGGAAAAACTAATACTGTGTTCAAGGAAGAGTTCGACAGCTATCTCGTCGGCGGCACAAAGCACGGCGGGGTAAGTCCCCCCCCTTTTTCCGGCATCCAGTGCCAGTTGTAGGCACGGGAACATAGCGTAGTTTATCTTTTCAAAGGTCAGTGGACTCAGCCGGGGCAGGTCAATACGCGGTAGCCTGGGATTAACCAATCGCTTGGGATAAGATAAAGCGTATTGTATAGGGAAGCGCATATCAGGGACACTGAGTTGAGCCTTTAGCGAACCGTCAGCGAATTCTACTAAGGAATGAATAATGCTCTGTGGATGAATTACGATTTCTATTTTGTTAAATGGTATAGAAAAAAGCCAGTGAGCTTCGATCGTCTCCAGCCCTTTGTTCATTAGAGTTGCCGAGTCAATGGTAACTTTCCTCCCCATTTTCCACGTGGGATGTTGAAGGGCCTCCTCAGCGGTGACTTTAGCTAACTGTGTGGGTGAAAGATGATAGAAAGGCCCCCCTGAAGCTGTCAGAATAAGTCGAGCTACTTCGGCTTTCTCTCCATGTAGGCATTGCCATATAGCGCTATGTTCGCTGTCAACAGGTAAGATTTTGGCTTGGTATTTTTTAGCTTCTGCCATAATGATTTCACCTGCCATGACTAGTACCTCTTTGTTGGCCAAAGCTATTTTTTTCCCAGACCTTATGGCTGCTAGTGTTGGAGCCAACCCAATTTTACTTGAAGTGGCTATGATGGCGATGTCGACATCAGGATGAGTAACTATCTCTTCCATGGATGAGAATTTTGTTGTATCGGGCAGGTTGAATTTAAGCGGTGAATATACTAGTTTGGGTTGAAATTGGCTGATTTGTTTGGCAAGTAAGCTTGTATTGTTACCTCCGGCTAGTCCCACTATCCTGAATTTGCCAGGGAAGTCCTTTATTATATCCAGGGCTTGTTGTCCTATTGAACCTGTTGAGCCAAGGACAGCTAATTTTTTAATATTTTTGCTCATAGTGTAGCTAGTACCACACAATAGTATACTATAACTCCAGTAAATATGAGACTGTCGAGGCGGTCTAGGATACCACCGTGCCCTGGCATTAGATTGCCTGCATCCTTGACACCTGCGTTGCGCTTAAGCAATGATTCGACTAGATCTCCAAATTGAGCAAACAAGCTGATAATGCAGCCCAAGAGGGCTATTTGCCAGTAACTGAAGGGCAATGGGAAGATTATGCCGAGAATTAGGGAAATTACGATACTGGCCAATAATCCACCTATGGCTCCCTCCCAAGTTTTGCCTGCGCTTATAGATGGCGCCAGGGCGTGTTTGCCCCATGCTCTACCGACAAAGAAAGCGCTGGTATCGCTAGCGAATGTGGTGAACATAGCCCAGAAAACAAGTTCTTTGCCGGCTTCCAGACTTCTGAGCTCAACCCAGTAGCTGAGCATCCAACCTATATAGAGTATCGCAGCTATTGTCCATGCCCAGTTTGCAAACGCCTGTTCTCTAGGAGAGCGAAACAGAAGCCAGATTAGCGGGATAACTATTGCTGAAGTGATGAGAAAAGGCACTGTAAGATGGTATGGGCAATGAGGATTGATAACAAAGAGTAATACCCAGACCATGCCGAAATAAGTGATGGGCTGTATATTTGACTGCCTGGTCATTCGGTAGAACTCCCAACTGCCAAGCACGGCCATAGCAGCTATCAAAATAGTGAACCAAGGTTCACCGAACCAGATTATGGCAACCAGGAGTGGTAAGCCAATAACAGCAGTGAGAATTCTATGCCTGAGCATGTTTATCCGTGGAATTTGCGTGTATTAGATAGTGTTAGTTGTAGTGAGGAATACTGAATATTTACAGGACTTTTCGGTGCTGGCATGATGTTATTTGCGTGATTTTACTCCTTGGCAAACGGGGCTATGGGTTTCGGAGTTCTTAGACCTCCATTATCTCTTTTTCCTTGACTTGTCCCGTATCATTGACTTTGTCTATGAAGGCATCGATGATTTTTTGTAGTTGCTCTAAGGCACGCGTGTATTGGTCTTGGGATATTTCCTTATTTTTTTCTGAGTGCCTTAGTCTTTCTAGTCCTTCTCGTCTTATATTACGGAGAGCAATTTTGGCTTCCTCTAACCTTTTGTGAACTGCTCTGGTTAATTCTTTACGTCGTTCTTCGGTAAGCGGTGGAATAGGTATGCGTATGACATTGTTAGCGCTCGTTGGATTTAGTCCAAGATCGGATGCAAGAATAGCTTTCTCGATACTGCGGATTGAACTGTGGTCCCATGGTTGGATAAGTATTATTTTGGCTTCAGGGACTGAGATAGAGGCCATCTGATTGATTGGTGTGAGGACACCGTGATAATCAGCTTTAATATGCTCGACTAGGGCTGGTGATGCACGTCCTGTTCTGATACCTGCCAAGTCCCGTTTCAGAGCATCAACAGCCTTTTGCATTTTACTATTGATTTCGGTGAGTATTTGTTCAATCATTTCTTTTCCTCAGTAGTGACAAGGGTTCCGACATGCTCTCCAGAGATGGCGCGTTCTATTCTTTGTTGCCCTCGGAGATCGAAGATTATTATCGGTAGTCTATTATCTTGACATAGAGAGAAGGCGGTGCTGTCCATAACATTGAGACGCAAGTTTAGAGCGTCTTTGTGGGTTAAATGGTCAAATTTCTTAGCCCGCGGATTTTTGATAGGGTCGGAATCATAAACACCGTCGACTCTATTTTTGGCTACGAGGAGGACGTCGGCTCCGATTTCGATTGCCCGCAGTGCCGCAGCGGTATCGGTAGTCATGTAGGGGTTTCCCGTGCCCCCGGCAAAGATGACCACTCTTTTTTTCTCCAGGTGTCGGATAGCTCTACGGCGTATATATGGCTCGGCTATAGCTTGCATGGTAATTGCCGATTGAGTCCTGGTTATAACCCCTTCATTTTCTAGTGAATCCTGAAGGGCTAAGGCATTGATTACTGTGGCTAACATTCCTGCGTAGTCAGCTGTAGCTCTGTCCATTCCTTTAGCTTCGCTACCGGTGCCTCGCCAGAAATTGCCCCCACCGACAACTATAGCCACCTCAACGCCTTGATCGATTACTTGTTTTATTTGTCGAGCTACACGTGTCAGCACTGAACGGTCAATGCCGAAGCTTTTCTTGCCCATGAGCGCTTCGCCACTTAACTTAAGCAGTACTCGCTTGTGTTTGGGCTTCTTCACTGCCACTTCTTAATAACCTATTTCAAATCTGACGAATCTGCGTACTCTAATATTCTCACCAACCTTGGCTATAGTTTCAGTTATTAGATCTTGGACTGTCTTGTCAGGGTCTTTGATAGATGGCTGGAGCAAGAGGCAAGCTGTTTTAGTATCTGCGTCTGTTTCTTGCGGCATATCTTCTGGAGAAACGAATTGAGGTGACATCGCTGCTATTTGTAGGGCCACGTTATGAGCTAGCTCCTTGAATTCGTCGGTACGGGCGACAAAATCGGTCTCGCAGTTCATTTCAACTAATACCGCAATTTGACTCCCTTGGTGGACATAAGCTTCAATTATTCCGTTGGCTGCTTCACGGTCAGATTTTTTGCGAGCCAAAGCCAGTCCGCGCTGGTTAAGAATCTCAGCTGCCTTTTCAAAGCTCCCTTTTGCTTCGAGGAGAGCTTTTTTACAATCTATAACGCCGGCACCGGTTTTTTCCCGAAGCTCCTTTATCTCTGTAGTTGAAACCTGCAAATTTTTCCTCCTTTTACTTATGAGGGTTGAGGCATCGCTGCCTCACTACTCATTTTCATCAGGCGTAAAGATATGAGATTCCAGTATTTGGGTGGGTTCTGTCTCTGTTGGAGTTGGTTCGGTTGTTATTATTTCGCCAGTCTCTTTTATCATCTTGCCTTCGAGAACTGCGTCAGATACTTTACTGCATATGAGTTTGATTGCCTTTATAGCATCATCGTTAGCCGGAATCAGGTAGTCGATATTTGTGGGATCGCAGTTAGTGTCTACAATAGCTACTATTGGTATACCAACCTTTCTGGTTTCAGCTAGAGCTATCTTCTCTTTAGTTGGGTCAACAATGAATATGGCTCCAGGAAGTGTGGTCATTTCCTTAAAGCCACCAAGAAGCTTGTTAAGTCGTGCTATTTCCTTTTCTACTTTCATTTTTTCTTTTTTGGATAAGTAGTCTAGCTCGCCTTTATCCTTCCTGTCTTCGAGGCGAACCAGATAATCTATCCTGGCCTGGATGGTGGCAAAATTGGTTAACATCCCCCCCAGCCATCTTTGGGAGACATAATACATGCCACACCTTTTGGCTTCTTCTTCCACTATCTCCTGGGCTTGCTTTTTGGTACCGACGAAGAGAATACTTTGCCCGTTACTGACCAGGTCTCTAATGTAAGTGCAGGCCCTATCCAGCATGCCTGCAGTTTGCTCTAAGTCGATAATGTGAATACCATTACGCTGTGTGAAAATATAGCTTTTCATGCGCGGATGCCAGTGACCGGTGAGATGCCCAAAATGAGCTCCGGCTTCTAGAAGCTGTTTAACTGAAATAGACTCCGCCAAATTTTGACCTCCTAATTATATTGAACCCTTGAAAAGCAAATTTTCACGGGTTATTAGTAATATCCCTTAACTAAAGTTGCCCATCAGTATAACATAAGGTGGTTGCTGGGGCAATTGAGTACGAATAATCACTAATTCCAACCAGTCCTAACAAAGACTTAACCCCTCCGAATGGGAGGGGTTAAGAGAGTTATTCTTTGCGGCTAAATGAACTTACTTTAGTCCGATTTGCTGGGCTACCAGCTCCCTGTGGAAATCAGTGCTGCCAAAAGAGGTATCTGCGGCCTTTGACCTTCGGTAATAAAGTGGTATATCGTGATCGTAGCTGGTAGCAATACCGCCGTGTAATCTTATTGCCCACTGCGCTACATCCTTATAGACCTCGTTGATATAAGACTTTGCAAATGATGCTTCTTTGGCACAGGGCTGTCCTTCTGATTCCATCCAGGCTGCCTCATAGACCAAATAACGGCCAGTTTCCATTGATGTCCACATGTTAGCCATTATATGCTGAAGTGCCTGGAAGGCTCCGATGGGTCTCTCATACTGAACCCTTTCTTTGGAGTAGGCAACAGTCATTTCGACGCAAGTTTGTATTGCACCGATGGACTCTGCAGACTTAGCGACAGCCCCTTTACGCGTCATCATTTCCACAATAGGCCATCCTGCGTCTATCTTGCCCAGCATGTTTTTCTTGGGCACAGCAACGTTCTCGAAGCGTACCTCGCATAGCTTATCTGTAGCTATAGTGGGTATTACTTCACATTTTATTCCAGGGGTCTTGGAGTCGACTATGAAGAGGGTGATTCCTTTCTCATCTAAACCTTCTTTGGTCCTGGTGGCGCAGATGATGTAATCGGCAACATGTGCCATTTCAACGAAGAGTTTTGTGCCATTTATTATGAAGTCGTCACCTTTAGGCGTTGCTTTGACGGCAATCCCAGAAGCATCGAATGTGCCTTCGGCTTCGAGGTGTGCCGTGGTAATAATTAGTTCCCCCCGAGCTATTTTAGGCAGGAACTCTTTCTTTTGTTCTTCAGTCCCGGCCTCAATGATGGGGAAAGTGCTTATTACTGTAGGGATTAGCGGTCCTGGAAGGATATTTCTACCCGTCTCCTCTAAGAGGACTGTCAGGTCCTGGAAGGTGTAACCCATGCCCTCGTATTCTTCGGGGATAACCAATCCCATCCATCCCAGCTCGGCCATCTTCTTCCATAGTTCGGGAGAATACCCCTTCTCACTCTTTTCAAGCTCCCTTACCAGAGTTTTTGGACATTCCGTAGCCAGGAAATCCCGAGCCATTTTTTTCAATATCTCTTGTGCTTCAGTAAATCTAAGATCCATGATTCCTCCTATCTAAACTCGATTATTTCATTCTGGGCAAGCCCAGGCCATACCAGGCGATGATATTTCTTTGTATCTCGTTTGTTCCCATGGAGATGATGGTTACGAAACACTCCTGGAATTTCTTCTCCCAAGCTCCATGCGCCGGAGCCCATCGGGAAGTTTTGACCTGGCCAAATGGCCCAGCGATGTCAGTGGCAACGAAAGCAAAACGCTCGCCTAGCTCGCTGTAGAATATCTTGGCTGCCGATGCATCCATCAGGGCCATCTCGTTCCTGTTCTGCAAGTCAGCTATTCTGTAGGCGATAGCTCGGGCTGCTTCCAGTTCGCAAGCTAGCTGTGCCACTCGGTTGCGTACTAATGGGTCCTTAGATAAAGGTTTGCCGTTCCGCTTGGTCTCATTACAATATTGCACTATTTCTTCCAATTCGCGGAACATGCCCATAATTTCGCCCATTCCTGACCTCTCGAAACCGGCGAGGAGATTGACCACTGACCAGCCCTCGTTTTCCTGGCCGACGATGTTTTTAGCCGGCACATGAACGTCATCGAAGTAAACCTCAGCGAACGGGGCGTCGCCATCGATGTATGGAATAGGTCTTACTGTTACTCCGGGCGTTTTCATGTCGAGTAAGATGAAGGTCATGTTGTGGTGTTTTCGAGCATTAGGGTCGGTCTTGAATACTCCAAAGCCCCAATCGGCCCGGTGAGCACCTGTATTCCAGGTTTTCTGTCCATTTATAATGTATTCGTCGCCCTTTTTTATTGCGGTGGCGGACAGAGTGGCAAGGTCTGAGCCTGCATTGGGTTCGCTCCATAGCTCACACCACATAACCTCTCCTCGCGCAATCGGCGGTAGAAATTCCTTCCTTATTGCCTCGCTTGCAGCCGTTAGAGCGGTAGGGGCGAGCATTTGCACTCCGAAGATGTCGACCCCGGGAATTCCGTGATATCCTCTTGCCTCGGCGAAGAGGACTTTATCCATCATGGTTCCACTGCCGCCATATTCGGGAGGCCAAGCTAAAGCAAGCCATCCTCTTTTACCGAATTCCTTGGCGCAGTCAAGATGGAATTGCCAGCATTCATCGATCTCGAAGACAGCCTCCAAGCCTACAAAGCTTGCCGGTCTTTTTTTCTCGAGTTCCTTACAGACGTCGAAAAATTCCTTTCTATGCGCCTTTTGTTCTTCCGTCAGTTCAAAATCCATGTGCTCCTCCTGTAAATTTTGAATTCCTATGATAGCGCCGTTGACTAGGGCTGATGCAAAGCTATCAGTACTAGCCGAACGCCAGCTTAGGTTTCTACTTGATTATGTTTTGTT
>MGOH01000068.1:326-5838 GCA_001795315.1 Chloroflexi bacterium RBG_19FT_COMBO_48_23 | reverse complement strand
CTTCGTTAGCTTGCTCTCCCTGCTTAAGCACCACGAAAGCCTTTATCTCTTCACCGTAGACCTTATCTGGTATGCCGATGACTCCTGCCTCGGCAACTTTGTGATGCTGACAGATAGTTTCCTCTACCTCCCGAGGTGATACATTTTCTCCTCCCCGGATTATAATGTCCTTTTTGCGGTCGGTGATGTAAATATAGCCGTCTTCATCAATGTAACCTACATCGCCTGTGTAAAGCCATCCGTCTTTTATGGTTTGGGCTGTCTCCTTAGGCAGTTTCCAGTATCCTTTCATTAGCGTAGGACCTTTGACCACGATTTCGCCTTGCTGTCCTGCCGGAAGCTCTTGGCCATTATTGTCGAAGATTTTGATGGTGTTGCATTTTAATAAACACTTGCCGACAGAGCCGTATTTAGGTGGCAGATTAGCCGGTTGTCCCGCAGTCGTAGCTCCTGATTCGGTTAGTCCCCAGCCCTCTCTTATATCGACTCCAATCTTTTCCTTCCATCTTAGAGCAACTTCAACTGGCAGCGCTGCTCCTCCGCAATTACAATCTTGAAGTGAACTTAAATTGTATTTGTCTATGTCTGGGTGGTCCAGCATCTGGATATACATGGTGGGTACTGCTGCCATCTGGGTAACACGGAATGTCTGGATGCTCCTCATCGCCTCTTCAGCATTCCACCACCTGAGCACAATTGCTCTGCCACCTGAAAAATAACCTGTAGTGCTGAATGCGATGCCGTACGAATGGGACAGAGGCAGCACTCCCAGGCTGATCATGTTTCGATTAACGCCGGTAACACATTGAGATGTTTCTATGGGCATAAGTGTTTTAGAGTCTATGGAGTGACTTGTTTGTCGCAAGGTCGTTGCTCGATGGATAAGCACATATTCATAGAAAGACAAGGCGTTGATGTAGAGGGAATAGTGGGTCTGCATTACTCCCTTGGGTTGCCCAGTAGTGCCGGCGGTATACAATAGAGCGGCAATGTCATCATTGCCGGTCTCTTCTATTGCGAGTTTATCCGAGCTGTTTGATAATAATTCTTTATAGGAAATGGTATCCGGAACATCATCTCGGTCGGTCAATATGATGTGTTTTAAGTTCGGTGCACGGCTTTGTGCATCCTTGATCCAGCCCAGATAATCAGAGCTGGTGAGGATAGCTTTTGCTTCGCAGTCACGGTATATGTAGGCGGCCTGGTCGGGGCGCAGCAGCGGATTCAGAGGCACCACTGTGCTACCTATTTTATATATAGCGGGAAAAGCAGAGAATACTGGTGGGCTGTTTGGCATCTGTACTATGACGCGGTCCCCTTTGCCAATGCCAAGTGATTTGAGCGCATTCCCCAGTCGATTGGCGTTATGGTTTGTTTCGGCATTGGTGTACCATCTTCCCTCGAAGTGGACACTTTCGTATTCCCCAAACCTCTTAACGTTGTCCTCGATGAGATTGCCAATGTTCATATATATCTCCTTTCATCAGCCCCGTGTTTTTAGCTAGAGTTGAGGCTGTTTACGGCCTTATTGCTTTGAAGCTTGATGGTACACTTGTGGATTTTAGGTGTCAAGCCTACATGTAACTTTACTGGAACTTTTGTTATTAGTAAATGCGTGGCCTTTGAGAGGTGTTAAATGAACAGAACCAAGAGTGAAGTTGGGAATATATCGGGCGTAACTATTATTTACTCTCTAACGTCTTCGCGTTTTGTCTCACCTATTGCACGGAGTACCCGTTCGAAGGTAGCCATATCTCTTTTGGAGAATGGCTGCTTCAAAGTCGCATCGAGCTCATCAGCGAACTCTAGTATGCGAGGCCCTAGCTCTCGAGCTTTTTTGGTGAGGAATAATAGTGCTGATCTCCTGTCGTCAGGATTTGGCTTGCGTTTCACATAACCACTCTTTTCCATCCTGTCGATAATCCCGGTTAGTGTTGAGCTATCCAGCGAGACCCGGTCTCCCAGTTCGCCTATAGGTATGCCGTCGCCCATCCAAAGTGCCCCGAATACAAAGTACTGCGGTGGGGTCAGTTCGAAAGGGGATAGACGTTTTTCATAGTAGTCGTACACACGGCGCATGACTAGACCTAGATTGAAACAGATATGTTTTCTGGCATCATACATGGTTTGTGTTCCTGTAATTCGCGGGTAATTATTTTGTGCACATTCTAAAAACCATTTCCACATTTGTCAACAGCGGAGGGAGATGAATATTTTTTCTCGTTGCCAGCTTCCTCATGAGACTGTTCGGATTTTGACAGTATATGACACCTATGCTAGAGTTCTGTGGGCACAATAAACGCTGATTTCAGGAGGTTTATTAATGGTAGGTATTGAATCTTATGGAGCTTACATTCCCAGGTATCGAATGAATCACAATACAATCTTTTCTGCGGTAGGTTTTTTAGGCACTTTCCCGCCACCGGGTGAGAATGCAGTTGCCAATCATGATGAGGATATGCTGAGTATGGCGGTAGCCGCAGGTGTTGATTGTTTGAAAGGTGTGATGCGGGATAAGGTCGATGGCTTGTATCTTGCTACCACCAGCCAGCCATATATGCTGAGACAGAACTCGGGGATTGTAGCCACTGCTCTTGACCTTCAGCCTAATATGAGGACTGCTGATTTCGTTGGTTCCACTAAATCAGGGACAACCGCTCTCCTTTCTGCTTTCGACGCTGTTAATGGAGGCACTTCAAGCAATGTCTTGATTTGTGCTTCTGACTGCAGATTAAATAAGCTTGGTAGTGCTCAAGAACATCTCTATGGAGACGGTGCGGCAGCTCTTCTTGTGGGAAAGGACGATGTGATTGCTACCTATGAGGGTTATTATTCTGTTTCCTATGATTTTCCTGACCGTTGGAGGGCGGCAGGTGAAAAATTTGAACACGCTTGGGAGGATAGGTTCATTCGAGATGCGGGTTATACTAAAATTATACCCGAGGTTATTTCCGGGCTCCTTAAAAAATACAATTTAAATATTAAGGATTTTGCTAAAATAATGTTTCCGGGCATTTATGCCAGAGAGCATGTTGCTATAGCCAAGCGCCTGGGTGTTGAGCCGACCCAGGTTCAGGATACAATGCTTACTACGGTTGGCGATACCGGTTCAGTGTCACCGCTAATGATGTTGGTTGCCGCGCTTGAAGATGCCAAACCTGGGGACAAAATTATGGTTGCCAGCTTTGGCAATGGCAGCGATGCCCTGTTCTTCCAGGTAACCGAAAACATAAAGAAGTTGGGGGACAGGCGTGGGGTCAAGAAGCATCTGGCTTCCAAAAAAGAGCTTGCCAGCTACGAGAAGTATCTAGCTTTTAGAAACTTGGCTCCGATGGATTTTGGGATGCGTGGTGAGATAAATATTCGTACTCCCATGTCCACATTGTTCAGGGAGCGGAAAGCGATTTTGTCGCTTTGCGGCTCGAAATGCGAAAAATGTGGCACACCACAATATCCACCTCAGAGAATATGTGTAAATCCCGATTGCGGAGCTGTTGACCAGATGGAAGAATATGGTTTTTCAGATAAAAAGGGCGTTGTGTTTACTTATACTGGTGACAACTTGGCCGCCAGCATTGACCCACCGTCAATCTACGGCCTGGTGGACTTCGAAGGTGGTGGAAGATTCTGGTTTGATTTCACTGATTGCGATCTTGATTCGGTCAAAGTAGGCATGCCCGTAGAGATGGCCTTCCGCAGAAGGTATCTTGATGAGCCAACCGGCGTTCATGGCTATTCTTGGAAAGCGACGCCGATACGAGCCTGAAAGTATAAATAAACTTTTACGGAGGATATAAAAATGGCAGAAGGTATTAGAGACAAAGTAGCCATCATCGGTATGGGGTGCACGAAATTTGGAGAGTTATGGGATAAAGGCGCTGACGATTTAATGGTTGACGCATTCCAAGAGTGTATTCAGGATGCAGGTATAGAAAAGAAGGATATTCAGGCAGCCTGGTTCGGTGTACATTTTGAAGAGCAGAGTGTGGGGAAGGGTGCTACATCTTTGGCATTGGCGCTAAAGTTGCCTTTTATCCCGGTGACCAGGGTGGAAAATTTCTGTACCACAGGCACTGAGGCTTTAAGAGGTGCTTGTTATGCTGTGGCTTCAGGGGCTTATGACATTGTCTTAGCGCTAGGTGTAGAGAAACTGAAGGATACTGGATATGGAGGTCTTCCTGGTGGCCCAGGTCTTATGGGGTCAAGGAATGCACTTATAATGCCCAAATTGACCGCTCCCGGTGGTTTTGCCATGATGGCTACCAGATATTTTTCCGTATATGGCTTGAGCCCGGAGGAAGGCAAGAAGATGTTGGCTAAAGTATCAGCCAAAAGCCATTATAATGGCGCACGGAATCCGAAGGCACACCTGCGCCGTGAAGTGACTGAGGAACAGATACTGAATGCTCCGATTATTGCCTGGCCACTGGGGCTTTTTGACTGCTGTGGAGTTAGCGATGGTTCAGCAGCGGCAATTGTAACCAGAGCTGATATGGCTAAGAAATTCAGGCCGGATCCTGTGTACATTAAAGCACTTCAGGTTGCTTTAAGTTCAGGTGAGGAGTTGATGTATACCAACTGGGATGGTGCTCATGTTGAGACCGGATACCGTGCTGGAATTCTCGCCTATAAAGAAGCTGGTATTAAGAATCCGCGTAAAGAGATTAGCATGGCTGAGGTACACGACTGTTTCTCAATTACTGAAGCCGTAACCATGGAGGACTTGCAGTTCAGTCCCAGAGGTAAAGTTAAGGAAGATATTGAAGCCGGTCGCTTCAATCTTGATGGCGAGCAACCCATCCAGCCAGACGGAGGGTTAAAATGCTTCGGTCATCCTATCGGTGCCTCTGGTCTGAGGATGGTATATGAGATGTATAAACAGCTGCAGGGCAAGGCGCAATTACCGGAGAGACAGCTAAAAAATCCAAAGCTGGGGCTTACGCATAACATGGGTGGCTTCCCGGCGATGAATGTTGTAAGCGTCGCCATTGTAGGGTTATGACACCAAAGTGGTTTAACTATAAGGAGGCAAACTATGGCTGAAGGCTCTCTGATTAATGAAGAATTAAGGAAAATGATAGGTGTCCCCTCTGAGCCTATTATCTTCAAGGTTGAAGAAGGAGCGATACAGAGATATGCTCAGGCTATAGGAGACCCCAATCCCTTATTCAATGAGATAGAGAATGCCGGCAAAAATAAGTATGGCAGGCTGATTTGCCCTCCAGGTTTCACAGGGTGGCCAATAAAAGGCGGGATTTCTTTCATCAAGCTGGTTGAATCCCTGATTAAAGCTGGAGCACCACCGCGATTGCTTGATGGCGGTGTTGAATTTGAGTTTTTTGAGCCAATTGGCGCTGGTGATGTATTAACTGCCACTGCAAAGATTGCCAATATGGTCGAGAGAGAGACCAAGATGGGCAAAATGATGTTTACCAAAATTGAGACGACTTTCTTAAATCAGAATGACAACGTGGCGTTGAAGAGCTGGTCGACAATGATACAGTTTTGAACT
>MGOH01000068.1:0-115 GCA_001795315.1 Chloroflexi bacterium RBG_19FT_COMBO_48_23 | reverse complement strand
GCAGTTGATGACGGACTGGATTGGTGAGCAAGGAGTGCTCAAGAAACTCTCTTGCCAGTACCGTGGTATGGATTATCCACGCAAAATGAAAACGATAGAGGAGGCGCATGAGGGT
>MGOH01000067.1:2014-7872 GCA_001795315.1 Chloroflexi bacterium RBG_19FT_COMBO_48_23 | reverse complement strand
TGTCCAAATAAACCACTCAGCCATCTTACTTACCTTCTGCTATACTTAGTTAACATCAATGTACAATAGCAGTGCTCTGGCGTCTATAAACTTTCTGGCTAATATGGCTATATACTTTTGAGCTAGGATGACTTAGTACTTCCATACTAAGTGAGTGTTTGGCAGAGTTTGCCAGGCTTTGTGGAAGTTATGCCTGCTTGAATACGTGGAGTTTGGATAGTCGATTCTTAATTGCTTTTACGCAGTGTCGGAGGCATGGTGGAATATTGGGGAGGTCAGCAGCAGAGGTCAGACGGAAAAGAAGTGCGGGATTTGTCGTGGCATTAGACCGTTCATTCCAGTGGCATGTGCAAAACCATCTTGGCCAGGTCCCAGCAGTGTTCATACAGATGAAGCCCTTTGCTGAAGGCGATCAGGCAACCGTCATCTACTCCAATCTCTTTAGCCATATGCTCTTTTAAGAGCTGCAAGCCGCCCATGTTCGTGGGGAAACCACCCCATAAATCCCAGCTCCTGAAGTAGAGAACGAAATTGAGATGGCCATCCTGAATGCGAGTGTCCACCAGCCTCAGGCAAGGAGGGTCTTTGAGGTAAATGCTATTGCGGTTACCAACCGTCATGCACATCTGGTTGGTGTCAAAACCTTGCTTATAGCGCTTGATTACCTCATCAATCTGTGCAGCCAGGTCTTCTCCGTAAGTGTATTCTTCGTTCTCCTGCTTGGTGGCAGTCATAAGATATGACATGTATTCTTCGATAACTTCGTCTGTTGTAGGTGACGGCACTCCCATAGGTACATCAGGTCTTAACGGTCTCACATTGGGAGTGCGGATTATAATTGAGACGAGAGGTATCTCTTTCCGATGAGTGCCCTCAAAACTACCTTGTTCAATACGATATGTCCTTCCTTCCAGAAGAGCCTTCTCAAGGCACTGGAACCAGGCATCTCCAATAGTGTATGCCTCAATTGTTGTTAAGTTCATATCATACCTCCAGCCATCCGTGGTTTGTTGTCCAAAGATAAGTATATCAGGATTGGAGTGTTTAATGCTGGTTTGAAGAGGCAATCAAGGAAGTGGGGGCTCAGCAGGTAAAAACGTAGCCCCCTTTCTTAAGGTAGGAGTACGATGCGACCAGGGTGGAGATAATTGTGAGGTACATCAGGGCAGCAAGTAGTATGTCTGGACCCACGCCAAGAATGCCTACCACGAGAGTTGGCATCTGAATCGAGTAGGTAATCCTGGCTATCAGGGTGGGAGCAGGAAACGGAATTGCACGACTCCGCCGCTTCCAAATAAAAGTAAACACACCTGCCAGCACTGTGAGGTCTGCGGCGACTACAGTTATTGCGTAGGGGTAAGGATTGAAGGGCATCAGACCGGCTGTGCGTGACCATAGTCCCCCAGCTATTGCCAGAATTAGGGTGGGGGTCATGAGCATGCGGTCGGCGACTAGATCGAAAAGGGCACCGGCTAGGGTTGATTGCCCCATTCTACGGGCGAGGAGGCCATCCAGACCGTCAGTGGTCCAGCCAACGATAAGCAGAATGCCGGCCAGCAGGATTTCTGTTGCTCCTCCCTGAAGTAAGAGCCAGGCGATGACTATAGCCAAAACGACACGCACTATAGTCACAGCATTGGGAGTGTTAAAGCCCCACGATAATGTCTGCTCGGCAGAGTTATTCATTTCGCTCAGTGGCACGGGCAAAAGACCATTCTCCGGGTGCTTTTGTAAAGCAGATTAGCACGGAGGCGGGTAACTGTCAATGTCTAAGTAGGATGAAGATTGCTGCAAGATGTCTTATTACGAGATACGACTTAAGTTTGCTACTCCTGGGAGATGACGAAATTTTTCAGCGTGCCGATGTTTTCGATTCTGACTTCGACCACATCATCAGGGTTCATGGGGCCAACGCCTGACGGCGTGCCTGTGGCGATGACATCGCCGGGGAGCAGCGTCATCACGCCGGAAATAAAGCTGATAAGCCTGGATATTCCGAAGATGAGGTCGCTGGTGGAAGCAGACTGGCGGAGCTCACCGTTGAGATATGTTTCAAGTTTCAGGTTATCCGGGTTAACTTCAGTCTCTATCCATGGACCTATCGGGGCGAAAGTGTCGTAGCCTTTGGCTCTAGTCCACTGGCCATCAGCAGCCTGGGCATGGCGGTCGGAGACATCGTTAAAGCAGGTATAGCCAAACACATATTCTTTTGCCTCCTCTTCTGGAACATCCTTTGCCTTCTTGCTGATAACCACGCCCAGCTCGCCTTCGTAATCTATGCGTTTCCATCCGCGGGGCAGGATTATTTTGTCGTTTGGTCCAATGACTGCAGTGGATGGCTTGAGAAAGATGAGAGGCATGGTGGGCATAGGTAGTTTCATCTCCTCTATGTGGCTACGGTAATTGAGTCCTAGACAAATTATCTTGGAGGGGAGGCAAGGGGAAAGCAACCTGACTTTATCAAGTGTGTAGTTGCTTCCATCAAGTATAAACGGGCTACTCAGATGCTCAAGATGAGAAAAGGGGCTGCCGCGGAGTCCGCTTACGGCATTGTTGGTTAGCAGGCCGTATTTGGCTCTACTCCGGGCTACAAAGCGAACGATTCGCACACCTACCCCCTTATCCAGTTCTACAGCTTAGCGGCATCGAGAATTGCTGGTACTTTGGATTCCAGGCCGATAGCCATGATATGGGTGCCCTGGCACATGCCCTTCGTCTCATTGATGAGGCGGGCAGCTATCTCTATGCCCTTCTGCAATTTATTCTCGGCTTTGTCCATCTCGTCAATAAGTGCATCCGGGACATGTATGCCGGCTACGTTCTTATTCATGAATTTGGCCATAGCTGCTGACCTGAGCACCACTATACCGGCCAGGACTGGCACGCCGAATTTCTTAGCTTCTTTCATAAAGGCTTCGAAAGTTTTGGGCTCGTAGATGGCCTGTGTTTGGAAGAACTGGGCGCCGGCCTTTACCTTTCTCTCCATTTTGATGAGCTGTGGTTCGACAGGGTCGGCCCCGGGAGTAACACAGGCGCCGAGAAAGAACTTGGGTGTGCCTTTTAGCTCCTTGTCAGCTAAGTCTTTGCCCTGTTCCAGTTTTCGGGCGGCATAAAGTAAGGAAACGGAGTCGAGGTCGAAGACAGGTTTGGCGTCAGGATGGTCTCCTAAAGTGACATAATCTCCGGTGAGGCAGAGAACATTCTCAACGCCCATAACGTAAGCACTGAGCAGGTCAGACTGGAGTGCGATACGGTTTCGGTCTCGGCAGGTCATCTGAAACACCGGCTCGATGCCTTTTTGTTTAAGCAAATGGCAAGCAACCAGTGAACCCAGCCTCATAACAGCGCTCTGCTGGTCGGTGCAGTTCACCGCATCCACTCTGCCTTTAAGTAAATCGGCATTTTCATTGAACTCGTGGATGTCTGTACCTTTAGCTGGGCCGATTTCAGCGGTGACCGCGAACTTGCCGTTCTGAAGTTTTTCACGCAGACTCATATTATGGTTACCTCCTTCAAGGATAGCTAAACTTTTGTTTCCTGTTGCTCCAGTGCCCACATTATGGTGGACCTTAGACTCTTTGGCGGCTGCATTTTGCTGTAGTTCTTGACCATTGGTAAGGCTTGCATTTTATCCAGCCGGCCTAGTTTTTTCAGCCTCTCGTAGATTAGGTGCCAGCCGCAATCGCGTACATCGGGTTCAACCTCGCACTTACCGTTTTTGGTGCCGCCGCAAGGCCCATTAATCAGCCATTTGGTGCAGGCAGTCAGCGGGCAAATGCCGCCGGTTAAATCCAGCACGCAGTCGCCGCACTCGCGGCATCTCTCGCTGCCCCGCCATTCCCCGCGGGCACCGCCGACATTGATGGTATTGGCCGCCGGATGAGCAAGTTTATTTACCACGGCAGCCGTAGCCTGAACTCCGATGCCGCAGGTCATTACCAGCAGGGAATCGGCGGCATCTATCTCATCCTCATGAGGAAACAGCCTGGTCTTAACCAGCGCTTTATCACAGAGAAAATCGACGACGCAATAGCCGGTGACGGTCTTGCCTTCTTGCTCCAGTTTCTGCTTCATCTCCAGAACCTGAGGTTCACCGCCGGTCTGGCAGACCTCAGCACAACCTTTGCAGCCGACTATAAAGATTTTTTTGTCCCCGTCTAAATAACTCACGATTTCCGGAAACGGTTTTAACTCAGAGATTATCATTTCTTACCTCCATAGCTGTGGTTTCCTCTATTTCCTTGAGAACTAAATTGATTATTTCGGGTAGCTTTTCTCCTACTTCTGGAGAGAGGTCAAGCCCGAAGTCTATCGTTTTGGGCTCAATACCTATAATTACTGTAGATTTTGGCAACCTGTCAAACAGGGCCATGACTTTCAGGCTGTCTAAAACTCCTATCTCATGCAGAGAGAAATGTGATGTCGAATCTGAATCCAGATTATCTGGACTGAACCGGTATATAGTACCTGGCTCATTACCAGCTTTGACAGCATCGACTATAATCAGTTTATCTAGATTTCCATCTACCAGAGACAGAAATTCAGGAGAGGTACCAGCGTCAATTAAGTTGACTTTGGCGTTGTCCACCATGTCAGCTAGTTTTTGAACCAGATGGACGCCAATACCTTCGTCTTTAAGCAGCAGATTTCCTATACCCAGAACTGTGATTCTGGGGCTGCGGCTAAGCGTTTGTGTCTCAGCTGACTTTGTATATTCCAAGAGTTTTTCCCTTAGGTGTAATCACATGTATGGCGCAAGCCAGACACGGGTCGAAAGAGCGGACGATGCGCCCGATCTCAAAGGGATTGTTTTCGTCCTTTATCTTGGTGCCGATGAGGGCTTGCTCTACCGGCCCGGGCTGTCCCTTGTCATCTCTCGGGCACAAATTCCAGGTGCTTGGCACCACGCATTGATAATTAGCGATTTTCTTATCTTTTATCTCAATCCAATGCCCCAGAGCACCTCTGGCGCCATCAACCAGCCCCATTCCCATGGCTTCATCGGGAATCTGATATTCTACGTACGCCGGCTCGCCTGGTTTTAGTTCGAGTAGCCAGCCGGGCATAGAATCGGCTACATATTTAGTGATTAGGGCGCGGGCGGCATGACGACCGAGTACTGAGAATAAAACCCCAGGACCGGCATTAAACTTAGATAGAACGGAGTCAACCAAGTTCTTCACCGTTGGTTCACCGTTGGCATAGCTGACTGCCATGCCGGCTAAAGGCCCGACCTCATAGACTTTGCCATCATAACGCGGTGCCTTCACCCATGAGTAAGCGCCTTTCTTATCATACTGCGGCTCCGTCATGCCCTGGGTCGGATGTTTACCGCTAGTTGAGTCGGCATACCAGGAATGCTTCACATACTCCATAATCTTATTGGGCTCCAGCGCTCCAGGCTTGAGGTCGGTTGAGACCGTTCCCTGCCTGACGAGCCTTTTCCTCTTGGTGTAGTCAGGATTGCCACCTTCCAGGTCCCAGAGGCCGTAGGAAAGCAAGTTGCCGCAGCCGGCGCCGATTTCGAAATAGTCAGAATAAGCTTCAGCTACCGCCAGGACATCGGGAATATAGACATTGTCGATAAAGTCCCTCAGCTCGTTCAGCCTCCACAGGAAAGAGGCTATTTTATCTACGGTGACGGTCTCGGTAACGCCGCCGGGTACGACTGCCATATTATGTGGCATCTTGCCGCCGAAGATAGTCAGCATTTCCTGACCCTTGCTCCTCATCTCCAGGGCTTTGACGTAATGAGCCAGGGCATCTATGTTCATCTGGTCGCTGAGACGGTAATCGCCCTCGTAACGAGGTACGAATGGGGCTAATTCTCCTCGCTTGGCGAATTCTTTAACCGAGTT
>MGOH01000067.1:960-1977 GCA_001795315.1 Chloroflexi bacterium RBG_19FT_COMBO_48_23 | reverse complement strand
GTCACATCCACGTAATCAAGAGCGGTAAGGTGATAGAAGTGCAGGATATGGTCGGCAATGTGGGCTGCGCCCAGGATTAGGTTGCGAACAATTCGGCCGTTGTCAGGTATCTTGCCAGAGATACCGAAGGCGCTGTCCAAGTTCAGCGTGGAGGCTATAGAATGGCTGGTGGGGCAGACTCCGCAGATGCGCTGGGTATATCTCTGGGCATCGCGTGGGTCTCTACCCCGGAGGATGATTTCGAGGCCTCGGAACATCATACCTGAACTGTGGGCATCTTTTACCACACCATTCTCAGTGGTGACTTCAATCTTTAGATGTCCTTCGATACGAGTGATGGGGTCAACTATAATCTTGCTCAATTTCTATTTCTCCTTTCCCTGGAGTTTACCTATTGTGGGCATATTGGCATCGTCTAATTTCTGGTAAAAAGGTGCTACCAAATCTGGGAATCCGGGCTCGCAGCAGCCGATGCACGGCGAGCCGGCACCGATGCACCAGTTTGTGCCATGGTTCCACATCCTTAGTGAACAATCTGCATGAGTAACCGGCCCCTTGCATCCGAGCTCGTTAAGGCAGCCGGGCTCACCGAATTTCCTGGCAAACTTTCCTTCGTCGAAATAGGCTCGCCGGGGACAGTTCTCGTGGATTAAATTACCGTAGAAAACCTTGGGGCGTTTAAGTTCATCCAGGTCTTCTGGCTTGGGTAAACCTAGAAGCAGCACGGAGGCGACAGTGCCTACGAACCAGTCGGGATGTGGTGGGCAACCGGGTAGATTGACTAAGGGCTTACTGATTTTGCGCGATTCCAAAAATTTATCGGTGCCGGTATATCCACCAGGGTTTGGTTTGCCGGCAGCTATGCCGCCGTATGCAGCGCAGGTGCCCAGAGCGATTATGGCTAGGGCATCCTTGGCTAAAGCTCCGACACGCTCTGCCATGGGTACCGATTTGCCATTTTTCTCACCGAGTACCCCGTAAATGCCACCGTCTTTAGTAGGTATGGCGCCTTCGACT
>MGOH01000067.1:491-816 GCA_001795315.1 Chloroflexi bacterium RBG_19FT_COMBO_48_23 | reverse complement strand
AGGACTGTGACTGAACATCCGGTGCAAGTGCCTGTTTGAATCCAGACCACCGGAATTTCTTGAACTGTTGCTTTAGGCATTCGACCCCCTTTCTTTGCCAAAGTTAGTATTATAAGCTTACTATAGCCGTTATTGGCAGATAAACGCTTATAGGCAAATGGAAGAGCTTAGAAAAAGTTGAGCT
Organism: Chloroflexi bacterium RBG_19FT_COMBO_48_23; assembly: GCA_001795315.1. The sequence continues at coordinate 632 of MGOH01000067.1, read as the reverse complement.
AACTGAGTTGAAAGCTGGGACCGCATGTCCCGTTCGGGGACTTTTGTATCCGTTCAGCCCGATATGCTTGTGCCTTTGCCCTTGCCATTTAGCTTTATATCCTTGCCAAACCAAACACGCATTTTACACTCTTCCAGCGAA
>MGOH01000067.1:180-458 GCA_001795315.1 Chloroflexi bacterium RBG_19FT_COMBO_48_23 | reverse complement strand
CTCATCAATGGTTGAGGCTTTAGCGCCGTGGGTGTGTCGCTTCATGACCACCTTAATAATGTCTTAATATTTGCATGTTATAGTGATATTCGGTAAACTTCATTGATTTTTGAACGAAATACGGCATGGGAAAATTATTTAATAAGTTCGTTGTTATTATTTGCATATCCGCCCTGTTTGTTTCGGGTATCAGCTGCGCCTCAGAAGAAAAGTCGACAGAAGAAGCCAAGCCGGTTGCTACCGTGCAGTCGGGCAATCTCACGGTATCTGTCTCGGTT
>MGOH01000067.1:0-146 GCA_001795315.1 Chloroflexi bacterium RBG_19FT_COMBO_48_23 | reverse complement strand
TGCTCTTCGGCGCCCCGGGCGATGTCAAAGACGTGCTGGTGGAAGAGGGGGATTTCGTCACGGAAGGGACAATACTGGCACGGCTGGATGACACCACGCAGAGATTGGATGTGCAATCCTCCAATAACAATGTGCAGACGGTTTTA
>MGOH01000066.1 GCA_001795315.1 Chloroflexi bacterium RBG_19FT_COMBO_48_23 | reverse complement strand
ACATCTCTAGATTGCGGCGCTATGTTTCTGACCGGGCTAGAATTCAGCCACGCCGTCGGACAGGCATTTGTGCCAAGCATCAGCGACGATTGGCATTAGCGATAAAGAGAGCTCGCTACCTGGCTTTATTGCCTTATACTCCGGAGCATGTCAGCCCTGGGAGAACATTTGAAACTAGAGCATAGCTTCTGAAGGATAGTAAAATGCCTAAGAGAACATATCAGCCTAAGAAAATATCGCGAAAACGTAAAAATGGCTTCCGAGCCAGGATGGCGACCCGAGGAGGACGGAAGGTATTGAAATCAAGGCGGCTCAAGGGGCGGTGGAAATTGACGCCAGTTTAGAAGCATGACGAAGAGATGGGCTTTAACAAAAAGAGCTCAGTATTTGACTGTTTACAAATCAGGTAAAGCTTGGGTAGATAATCTTGTTGTCATGAAAGCATTATCTAATGAGTTAGAGTTTAGCCGATGTGGCTTTTCTGTAGCTAAGGATGTCGGTAAGGCTGTGGTGCGCAATCGGGTGCGGCGTTTGCTCAGGGAAGTTGTACGTATAACATCGATAAAACCTGGGTGGGACATAGTGTTCATTGCTCGGCCAGGTGCGGCGAATGCTGACTATTATGACCTCAAGAGGTCAATAGGAAAGCTGTTGTTACGAGCTCGCTTAATAAGTGAAAATGAAATGGCTTATGCTGGAGTTAATTAAGCTGTATCAATCTACAATATCACAAGTTACCCCGTCTGCTTGTCGATTTACTCCTACTTGTTCGAATTATGCCTACCAAGCGATTGAGAGATACGGGCTGATTAAAGGAAGCTGGCTTGCGGCTAAACGTTTAGCGCGTTGCCATCCTTGGTCTAGCGGTGGCTATGACCCCGTGCCATAAAAATTTAGCTTTTTTGCTGTTAATGATGAGTAAGGTGACTGGTTTATTTAGGATCAGAATGAAGAGATTAAGTCTAATACTCTGTCTCATTGCCCTAAGTCTGCTTGTTATCGGTTGTACCGGGACGGCGTGGGAGGGATGGTCAGGGTTTACTGCTGCTGATGATGTTCTTTATTTCGGGACGATGGATGGTAGAGTGTTGGCGATAAGTCCTGAGGCCCGGAGTCAGAAGTTGTCTTTTCCCAGCGAAAATGAATGGTCTTTTACAATTCCTGCAATGAGTGCTCCGGGCGCAATATGTGGTCCTGCTTGTGTTCCAGCATCACCCAGGGCAACCATCTATGCTACACCAGTTGTGGTCGAAGATCTGCTTTGTGTTGGTATCTATGCTGGTGAGAATGGGAAATTGGTGGCCGTGGATAGGCTGGCTCCCGGTTATACAGAAGGTGTCCCCCTACGGTCAAAAGGTGAGTGGGCTTATCCCGGTGTTGCTAAGTCTATAGGTGCTATTGTTGGCACCCCGGTAGTGGTTGAAGACACTCTCTATGTAGGTAGCTCTGATGGTAAACTCTATGCTTTGGATGCGATTTATGGGGAAAAGAAATGGGAGTTTGATACCGGTGGCAAGATATGGACATCTCCAGCAGTTGAAGATGGTGCTGTTTATGTTAGCAATTATGAGCGAAAGCTTTTTGCTGTGTCAATCACAGATCATACCCTACTTTGGGAAATTGAGTTGCCAGCATCTATTGCTTCCTCGCCAGTAATTTCTGAAGGCAGTATATACTTTGGTACCTTTGACCGTAATCTTTATGCTATTGCTATCAATGATGGTAGTGAGAAATGGAAATTTGAGGGAGGTAACTGGTTCTGGGCAACTCCAATAGTTAAGGATGGTGTGGTTTATGCCGGTTGCCTTGACCATCAGATTTATGCTCTTGACGCCATAACGGGTGAGAAACTGTGGCAGTTTGTTGCTGATGCTCCTGTTGTTGCTACGCCGGTGTTCTCGGATAATCTTCTAGTGGCAGCCTCGGAATCAGGTGAGATGTACATCCTCGAGCCTGATAGTGGGGTTTTGGTGCGGTCTGTTTCCATCGGTTACCAAGTAATGGGCCCACTCTATGCTGAGGAGAACATTGTTTATGTGCATGCCAGAAATCGTTGTGTTTATGCTATAGATGTGCAAAGTGGAGATACGGTCTGGGAATTTTGTTATTCTGATATTCAATAGAGTTAATTATGGCTGAACTGTGGAATACTATTATCCTTGAACCTGTGCTCAACAGCTTGATTGCTTTGACTACTATGTTGGGCGGTAGCTTTGGACTAGCAATCATCGTGCTTACGGTTGTTGTTCGCCTGGCGTTGTTTCCCCTTACTGTGCGACAGACTCAGTCTACCAAGGCAATGCAAACACTGCAGCCAAGGATTCAGGAGCTTCAGAAGAAATACGCCAAAAACCAGCAGAAACTGCAGCAGGAGACGATGAAGCTGTATAAGGAAGCCGGGATTAACCCTCTGGGCTGTCTCTGGCCCATGCTTATCCAGTTGCCTATCTGGATAGCTCTGTACCAGTCTATCATGCAGGCCTTGGCGGCTACACCGGAGAACTTATTGAACTTGTCGCAACATCTTTACTCTTGGGCAGCAGTAGGTAATGCGGTACCTTTGAATGAACTGTTCCTCTGGCTCCGATTGTCACGACCAGACCCTAATCTCATACTGGCTATATTGGTTGGTGGCACAATGTGGGTGCAGCAGAAGATGGTGACAGCACCAACTGCTGACCCAAGACAGAAGTCTATGACCAGCATGACTACAATGATGATGCCGCTGATGTTTGGATTCTTTACCTTGTCCTTCCCCAGTGGCTTAGCACTGTATTGGGTCGTTTCAAATGTAATCGGCATTGTAATCCAGTATTTCGTTAGTGGTGGTTGGGGCTATTTGAGAGCTCCTTCGGCTCCAAGGCCGGCTCAAGCTCCAGCTCCAGGTCAAAAACCCGTGCCAGTCCAAAGAATATCGCCAACTCAAAAACCATCCAAGACAGCGCAGAAAGCGACCGAGGAGTCTAAGACATTGAAGAATGCATCTGATGAGAAGAAGCGAGGTCTTTTTGGAAGATGAAAGAGCTAGAAGTAAGTGGGAAAACGGTTGACGAGGCTGTACAGTTAGCACTGGAGCAATTGGGGGTAACTGAAGACCAGGTGGAAGTGGTGGTATTGAAGAAAGGTAAGTCCGGTGTTTTTGGAATGGGCGCTGAGGAAGCCAAGATAATGGTAACGCTTTTACCTGTATCTGGCGAAAAGTTGGATGTAGCTGAGGTGGCTAAGGATGTAATGGAGGCGTTGATTAAGTTGATGAAACTAACCGCCGATGTTTCTGTTGCTCAAGCAACCAACAACGAGCTACCGGTGACTCTGAATATTGAGGGCGATGACCTTGGGGTCTTGATCGGTCGCCGTGGTCAGACCTTGGCTTCTCTGCAGTATATTATCAGACTGATAGTCGCTGAAAAGTTGAAGGCCTGGGTGCCGATAAATGTTGATGTTGCTGGCTATAGAAAGAGACGTTACGAGTCCTTGCAAAACTTGGCTTTGCGATTGGCAGAGCAGGTGAAGAGGAGCCAGCGCTTGATAACGCTCGAGCCTATGCCTGCAGACGAGCGCCGGATTATTCATTTAACTCTGACTGATAATCCGGATGTCACCACCCAGAGCATGGGCGAAGGCGAAATGCGAAAAGTAGCTATTCTATTGAAGAAGCATTAGGCATGTTCCGACCGGTAGACAGTAAAGTTAATTTCCCCCAGTTAGAAAAAACCATCCTCAGTTTCTGGAAACAGCACCAGATCTTCGAAAAAAGCCTCGAGACCCGGCGTGGTGCCACGCAATTTACCCTCTACGAAGGACCGCCTACAGCTAACGGTAGTCCGGGTATTCATCATGTGCTGTCGCGAGTGTTTAAGGATGTCATCCCACGACACAGGACTATGAAGGGGTATTATGTCCCACGTAAGGCTGGTTGGGACACTCATGGGCTTCCGGTAGAGTTGGAAGTGGAGAAGATGTTGGGCTTTACTGGCAAGGCTCAGATCGAGGAATATGGTGTGGCTAAATTCAATGCACTTTGCCGGGAGAGTGTATTCAAATATCTTAAGGAATGGGATGCTATGACCGAGCGCATCGGCTTCTGGCTTGATTTAGAGCATGCATACAGAACTCTGGAAAACAGCTATATCGAGTCTTGCTGGTGGGCGTTAAAGCAGCTGTGGGACAAGAATCTGATTTATCAGGGTTATAGGGTTACTCCGCATTGCCCGCGGTGCGGCACCTCTCTTAGCTCGCATGAGGTGGCTCTGGGTTACAGGGATGATGCCAAGGACCCTTCAGTTTACATAAAGTTTAAGCTTGCTCGTAGTTCTGTGGACAATCTTAAACTTCCTGTTGCTTTGCCTCCGTCAGATAAACCTGTATTTTTATTAGCCTGGACAACGACTCCGTGGACACTGCCCGGCAATACTGCTTTGGCTGTAGCCTCTGAAGCTCATTACAGTATCATGGAAGGCTCTGAGGATTATCTCATTTTGGCTGCGGCGCTAGCAGAGAGAATCGGTCTCGACGGTTATAAATCGATAGCTACTGTTTCTGGAAAAGACCTCGTTGGACTTGAATACCAGCCGTTGTTTAACCCCCACGATTTTGATGTTGAGAGAGGGCGTTTCGGTGACCGTCCCTCTGAAGAGAATCTCTCCTATGAAATCTTGACCCCACAAAAAGCGGACACAGATTTGACGTATCGTGTGATTCCCGGCGACTTTGTCTCTATGGAAGAAGGCACTGGCATAGTTCATATCGCTCCGGCCTTCGGCGAAGTAGACTTCGAGGCTGGGAAGAGTGAAGGCTTGGATTTTGTTCAGCCTGTAGATTTGGATGGGAAAATGACCGGCACATATCCTTTTGCCGGTAAGTTCGTCAAGGATGCCGACCCTCTTGTTCTTGAAGACCTAAAATCAAGGGGGTTGCTCTATCGCAGCGAGCAGATAGTTCATACTTACCCGTTTTGCTGGCGTTGTGAAGCACCGCTAGTCTACTATGCCAAAAGAACATGGTACATCAGGACATCGCTCAAGAAAGAGGCACTTCTTGCTGGAAATGCTGAAATAAATTGGTATCCAGAGCATATAAAGTACGGTCGTTTCGGTAACTGGTTGGAGAATAATGTAGACTGGGCTTTTTCCCGGGAACGTTACTGGGGAACGCCGCTGAATATATGGAATTGCTCTAGCTGTGGCAGCTATGAATGCATCGGCAGCCTTGATGAGCTGAAAGCGAAGCCAAATCTCGAAGGTCTGATTGAACCGCTGGACTTGCACCGTCCTTTTGTGGATGACATTGCCTTTTCTTGCTCGAAGTGTGGCGGTAGGATGAAACGGCAAGCTGAGGTAATTGATTGCTGGTTTGACTCAGGGGCTATGCCTTTTGCCCAGTGGCACTATCCCTTCGAAAATCAGGATACTTTTAAGCGTAATTTTCCTGCCGACTATATTTCTGAAGCTGTTGACCAGACACGCGGCTGGTTTTACAGCTTACATGCCATATCGACCTTAATTTTTGACCGACCTTGCTTCAATAATGTTATCTGCTTGGGGCACATTCTGGATGCCGAAGGCGACAAGATGAGTAAAGCCAAGGGAAACGTCGTTGATCCGTGGTCGGTGCTTGATAAGTACGGCGCTGATGCTTTACGTTGGTATCTATTTACTGCTGCCCCGGCTGGCAATGTCCGCCGCTTTTCCAGCGATGCCGTGTCTGAAGTTTTGCGCAATTTTTTGCTTACCTTGTGGAATGTCTATTCCTTTTTTGTCATCTATGCTAATATTGACCGCTTTGATCCCAAATCGGCAGGTACACCAGCGCTTTCCGACCTGGACAGGTGGATTCTTTCCAGGCTCAATCAACTTGTAGCTGATGTAGACGGAGCTTTGGATAATTATGACCCTACTTCAGCCGGACGAAAGATTGAAGGTTTTGTTGATGAGCTTTCCAACTGGTATGTGAGGCGGAGTCGTCGGCGATTCTGGAAAAGCCAGAGCGACGCAGATAAGCTGGCTGCTTATTCGACTCTGTATAATTGCCTAGTAACCCTGTCCAAGCTTCTAGCCCCTTTTACGCCTTTTATTGCTGAGGAGATTTACAGAAATCTGGTTTGCCCGGTTGAGCCTGAGGCTGTGGAAAGCGTACACATGGCTGACTTTCCTGTCGCTGACCTGTCACAGGTAGATGAAAAACTTATTGAAGCTACGCGCTTGGCTATGACGGTGTGCAGCCTCGGGCGTGCTGCCAGGGCTAAATCTGGTATTAAGGTGCGCCAACCACTATCCATTGCCTTGGTCAAAGTAAGGTCAGCTGGCGAAAAGGAAGCTTTGCAAAAGCTGACCTATCAGATATTAGAAGAACTCAATGTCAAAGAGCTAGAATTCTGTGAAGGGGAAGAGGTGAGTGATAGGCCGGGCTATGTTTCTGCTGCTGAAGGTGACTACTGGGTGGCGGTAGCAACTGAGTTGTCGCCAGAGTTGGAGGCTGAGGGAGTTGCCCGTGAGGTAGTACGGCGTTTGCAGACCATGCGCCGCTCGGCCGGGCTGGACATCGCTGACCATATCTTAACCTATTATGAGGGTGGTGATTCGATTCAACTGGCTATGACCAAATTTGCCGACTATATTAAGCAGGAAACATTGTCCCAAGAGCTGATTGCAGCGGTATCTCCTGTTGGAAGTCATACTGAGAAGTTTCGTATTTCAAATTACGAAATCTCACTCGGCATTAAAAAGGCGTCTTGAGAAGCTATTTCTGGAATCAGTTATCTTAACTGCCGGGAGACGGGCTTTGTATAAGGCGGGCGGAGGTTGTCTTTGTCTCTTTGCCCCGGACGAAGGTTATCGTAATTTCCTCGTCAATTTGAGAGTCGTGTATAGCATTTATTACTTCCTCTGCTGTAGTTACCTCCTTGTCTTTGAAGCGAGTGATTACATCAAGCTTTTGCAAACCTGCTTCTGCCGCCGGGCTGCCCGGCTTTATATAAGCAACAACCGCACCTTTGCTAACGGGTAAGCGGTTCACCGTGGCGACATATTGGTCGACAGTATAAAGGGTGACTCCAAGCCACGGGCGGATGACGTAGCCTTGTTTAATCAACTGCTGGATGATTGGTGTGGCTGTTTTAGTGCTTATGGCATAGCCCAGGCCTTCCACTCCAACCGCAGCGACTTTGGCGCTGGTGATACCGATGACCTCTCCTTTCATGTTCACCAAAGGCCCGCCGCTGTTACCCGGGTTAATGGCTGCCGAGGTTTCAATAAGGTCATCCAGAGTTTGTCCCTGGTCTACATCTAAGAATACCTTCAGACCACTCACAGTGCCTTCTTTAGCCCTTATTCCCTGGCCCAGAGGATTGCCGATGGCTACTACCCAATCTCCAACCCTGAGCCGTGTCGAGTCGCCTACTTTAGCAGCCGGCAAGTTGGTGGCGTCGATTTTGATGACTGCCAGGTCTGTGAACTGGTCTGTGTGTACGTTCTTTGGGTTTGCCTCAAATGTCCTGCCGTCACTCAATTCTACTGTTACTTTTTTGGCTCCTTCGACTACGTGGTTATTGGTCACGATTATGCCGTCTTTGTCTATAATCCAGCCTGAGCCGGCACCTTTTTGTGTTCTTGGTGTGCGAAATATATCTAAAGTCACGACTTCAGTGTTTATGGCTACCACTGATGGATAAACCTCCTCCACTACGTCGGCAATACTGGGTAGTGTTGGAGCTTCCGTTGTTGGGTTAGGTGGTGACCAGCTTGTGTCTATCGGCGGGCCGGGTGTTTGAGTGGCTGGCGTTTTATTTTCTGGGGGTATTGGTGTTTGTGTAATAGGCATGGGTAATAGGCAGCTGGTCATGCCTGTTATCACACTCAATAGTAAAAGAATAATCAATACTTTTCTCATTAAAGCCTTCCTGCAATTGAAAGTGCGTGAATTTTAACACAGAGCTTTGTTTGTGGCAAAAATATGCTTGATTATTATGCCTAGCTGGGTAATAATGGATGGTTGGTTGGTAGAGTAGTAGACCGGTGCGGCAGTTGCTCGGGCTCAGGGCAAATATATAAATCGGAGGCAAGAGAATGAAAGTCCTAATTCTGGGTGCTCACAGCAGTGAGGCTGAAGGACAGCGTATGGTATCCCTTCTCGTCGATGGCACTCTAGCTTTGGATGCTGGTGGTCTTACCTCTAGCCTCTCGTTGTCGGAGCAGCAGAAGGTGAGGGCGATTTTGCTGACGCATCATCACTTCGATCATACCCGGGATTTGGTCACACTGGGGGCTAACGGTGCTGTATTCCCGACTCCTGTAGATGTATATGCTTTGAGTCACACTCTCGATATTGTCAACTCTTGCCTTCTCGATGGCAAGATGTACGCCGACTTTTCCAAATGGCCGTCTAAGGAGAAACCTTTTCTGCGTCTAAATGTTATCGAGTCGTTACAGAGGCAGAATATTCAGGGCTATGACGTATTGCCTGTAGCGGTACAACATGCGGTTCCTTGCCTCGGATTTCAGGTCACGTCTAACGATGGCAAGAGTCTGTTTTACACCGGTGATACAGGCCCGGGGCTGGCGGATTGCTGGCAACAAGTATCGCCCCAGTTGCTTATGATAGAGGTCTCCGGCATCAATAAGTCTCAGGACTTTCTTAAAAGCGTCGGCCATCTATCTGCCGGGCTTCTCAAGGAGGAACTCACGCAGTTCCGTCAAATAAAGGGGTATTTGCCGCGTGTCGTCGTTATTCATATTCCGCCCCATTTTCAGAAAGAGGTCGAGCAGGAAGTTAAAGAGATAAGTCGAGAACTTGGAATCGACATAGATATTGGCTACGAAGGGATGAAAATCACTTTATAGTCCTCGGTCTACAGTTTCCCCTCTCCCCGTGGAACATTCAGGGGAGAGGGGAAACTGCAAATAGCTTCTTGCTCTCGAGAACTATGCCTCTACGTAATCTACCTTTGGCAGATGTGTCAGAGCTTCCTTTACCTTCTCCTCGGGATAGTCGTAGTCCTGTAGCTTGCCGGAGAGAAACTCGTCATAAGCCGCCAGGTCGAAGTGACCATGCCCGCTTAGTGCGATGAGTATGGTCTTGGACTCTCCAGACTTCTTGCAGGCCAGGGCTTCATCTATGGCTACCCTGATGCCATGATTCGGTTCTGGCGCCGGGATGATACCCTCTGTACGGGCGAATTGCACTCCAGCCTGGAAAGCTGCCACCTGATGCACTGCCTTAGCCTCGACAAACCCAAGTTGATGAAGGTGGCATATTATCGGTGCCATGCCGTGATAGCGAAGCCCGCCAGCGTGAATCCCCGGTGGTATGAATGTATGTCCCAGGGTGTACATTTTAGCGATTGGTGCCATTCCCGCTACGTCGCCAAAGTCCCAGGCATAAGGGCCTTTGGTCATGCTGGGACAAGCTGTCGGCTCCACATTGATGATGCGCAGTTTTGGCTGCTTGCCTTCGATTTTGTCTTTGACGAAGGGTAAATACGTGCCGGCGAAGTTGCTGCCGCCGCCGATACAGCCGACTATTATATCCGGATATAGACCTGCCTTCTCCATCTGCTTCTTGGCTTCCTGGCCTATTATTGTCTGGTGGAGCAGGACGGAGTTGATGACGCTGCCGATCGAGTAGTAGGAATCTTCGCGGCCGAAGGCGTCCTCTATAGCCTCGCTGATAGCGATGCCCAGGCTGCCGGGCGAATTGGGGTCCTCAGACAGAATCTTGCGACCTATTTCTGTGTCCTGGCTGGGGCTGGCTACGCACTTGGCTCCCCAGGTCTCCATCAGTATACGGCGGTACGGCTTCTGGTTATAGCTCACCTTGACCATGTAAACCTTGAGTTCTAGGCCGAAGAAAGCACAGCCCATCGCCAGTGCACTGCCCCACTGGCCGGCGCCGGTCTCAGTAGCGATTCGCTTTATCCCATCTTTCTTCGCATAGTAAGCTTGAGCCACGGCGGTGTTGAGCTTATGGCTGCCAGCCGGGCTCACCCCTTCGTATTTATAGAAGATTTTAGCTGGTGTGTCCAGCGCTTTCTCCAGGCGGTAAGCCCGGATTAACGGGGTCGGCCGCCATAGCTTGTAGATATCCTGCACCTCTTCTGGTATTTCGATGTTTTTCTCCTTGCTGAACTCCTGGTCTCTCATCCCTGCGGAGAACAATGGGGGAGGCAGGATTGTGGGCTCCTTGGTGCCTGGGTGCAATAGCGGTGGTAGCGGTTTAGGCAGGTCGGGCAAGATGTTGTACCATGTTGTAGGCATTTCCTTTTCGGTTAAGATGATTTTGGTCTCTTTCATTTTTCCTCCTTCATATTTTTTAAAAACATGCTTGGCTGATTAAATTTGTACGCGGCCCTCCTTACGGACACATCCGATGTTTTGTTGTCACGCCTTTACCTCCTTCAAAAGCTCCTTAAAACAAAAAGCCTCTCGCCTAAGGGGCGAGAGGCTTAATCTTCGCGGTGCCACCCTTGTTGGTCTTGGCGACCATCTCATTCAGGTACAGCTTTACTTTCCCACAGCGATACCCTGGGTTGTGATAACGCTACCCTCTGCGTCAAAGCCTACTTGTATTAGTTACACTAACCTTTCGGTTTGCGGCTCCCAGGTCCATTCAGCCTTTGCGCCAGCGTCAGCTTTCACCCCTACTGACTCTCTGTAGCCTCGCTTAAAGGTCTACTAGTCCTGTTCACAGCCTTTACTATATTCAATTAGTCATTCATTTTATCACCTTTTTCCGACTTGTCAAGTTTTGCATGAATATTCTATCTATCTCGGTGGAGGTGAGTCAGATTGGGAGATTAACAAAGGCTCACCCTCACCTTAATCCTCTCCCATCAAGGGAGAGGAAAATAATATTCTCTCTCCCCTGGCGGGAGAGAGTTAGAGTGAGGGGGAACCGTACATTCCTCGATAGTGCCATTGCGAGCCGGGCGAAACAGTCTCAAGGTCTTTTCCTCTAACTTGACATATTCAATAGAACATAGTAGAAATGAGGCAAGCAAAAAGGTTTCATAGTAACCCCACATAGCGCCAGTCAATTTTCAGGAGGTGGGAGATGAAAGATGTGGATAAGGACAAAGAGCAGCTCATTGATGAGCTAGCGCAGTTGCGCCAGCGGATTGCTGAACTGGAAGTCTCTGGAGCCGAAGGCAATAAGGTAGAAGAGAAGTATCGCCTGCTCATAGACAATGCGGCTGAGGCAATTGCCGTTATTCAGGACGGCAAAATCAAGCTTGCTAATCCCAAGCTCACCGAGATTACAGGCTACACCATCGAAGAGCT